>CAMBHQ010000126.1 GCA_945867245.1 uncultured Porphyromonas sp. | reverse complement strand
TGGCAATACGCTCGCAGGCCGCATCCCAGCCACGCCGACCAGCTATATCCGGTGTCTCGCTGAGCCAGAAGTGTCCGCTATGCACCAGACCAAAGCGCTCCGCCCGATACCAGATGGGCGCATACTCTCCCTCGGTCTTGCCATCTAGGCGCCCGACGCCAATCATCCGATAGCCCTCTAGACAAGCCTTTAGGTCCTCGGCTTGATGATGCAGCACCTCCTGCATCCCGATGAGGTCGGCACGCTCACGCCTGAGCACAGCACCGAGGCTATCACGCCTACTCGGCCAGTCGTGTGGGCGGTCGCTGGGGTTATCATAGCGGATATTAAGGCTCATCACCTGATAGACATGGCTCTGCTGGGCCGATAGGGCATAGCCCACGAGCAACGAAGCTACTAGGGCGGATAGGATGCGATACATAGGAGTAATTGTTTTTGTTGCTCCACAAAGATAATACACAAGCGCCCCACAGGCCTATAGACCTGTGGGGCGCTCTGCATGCTGTGCGCATTGGGCTAGCTCGTGATCACTTTGCTTAGCGAGCCCAGTGGACGCAAGAGCCGACGACTAGTACTCGTCAGAAACCGTTAGCTTGGCACGACCCTTAGCACGACGTGCTGCGAGTACGCGACGACCATTAGCTGTAGCCATACGGCTGCGGAAGCCGTGCTTGTTCTTTCTCTTGCGGTTCGAAGGTTGGAACGTTCTTTTCATCTTCTTATCTAATATATATATTATTACTAATTCCTAAAGAAGGCGACAATACCCAGGAGCACTATCGGCTGGCAAAGGTACGAAAAAGACAACACATAGGCAAATACCTAGGCTCTGTTCTCTGGCTCCGACCCCTAGGCCTCTGCCCTTCGGAAGATCTCCTCGGGGCTAAGTTGCCAGGCGCTAGACCAAGCCTAGTATCTGCTCCGCCCCTGCAAGTAGGGACAGTATCTCTCGGTGATGCTGCTCTATCTCTGCGCTACTCCACTCGTAAGCACTAGCCTTAGTGCTAGCATACATAATCTGACGCTTAGGGCCGAGGTTCTTACCGCTGTAATGCTCGACTTTTTCCTTGACGATACGGTCGCTAAGCTTAGAGTTCGCACTACGGCTAATCAAGCATAGGTTGCCGAGGCTATTCAGCTCAGACTCCTCTACCTCCTTGGCCTTATTCCGTGCTAGGTGATGCTCCACAGAGTTCCAGTAACGAAACTTAAAGTCCTGGAGCTCAAAGTCCTTTAGAGAGATATATTCGCCTAATTGCCCTTGCCTAGAGGCTAGCCAACAGAGGTAGTCAATAAAGTTGAATAGGAAGTGGCGCGTCCCAACGCCCATACGATAGCAGTCAGAGGCAGACTTACCCTGCTCCTGTGCTCGTAGCGCTTTCGCCCCCTCCGCTTTCTCCCAGTCTCGGTGGCTATCGAGGGCCATCTGCTCCAGCACACGGATATAGTCCCGAGGGGGTATCGTCGCCACATCCGACTGCTCTACAAGCCACAGCAGCGCCTGCTGCAACCAATTCTTGTTGATCCTAGTGCGGAAAGATACCTGTAGCATAGAGAGCAGTTTGACAAGTCGCTCTTGATGGCCCTCCGCTCCAGCATCCTGCCCGAAGGTATTGACATACTGCCACGACCTATCGTACCTCTTGGGCCGCACCAAAAACCAATCGTTGTCTATATCGTCGTCAGCCTGCTGATCTCGGCTATTCGTCCTAACGATATAGCGGTCGAAGAGTACCCGACAGCGGAATAATAGCTCTAAGAAACGCTCGGGGTCGATGCTCTCCTTGAGTCTATGATAGCACTCTAGGAGCTCACGCTCATTGAGTGGCACTAGGTCTTTGGCCCCCTCACCGAGGTACTTCGCCGCGTATATCCTCAGCACATGCATCAGAAAGTTTGGGAAGTCTATGATGGCATAGTAGCTTTGCTTATTGTCCTCCTCGTCTTTGCTAGCGTTCGGGCTATTAGACCTATCGGCCGTGCCCTGTGATAGCTCGCCCAAATGCTGCATGCGCTCGATGATATCCCCGATAGTGAGTGCCTGCTCCGCTCCACCCTCGGGCGAGTCTGAGCGGAGGACAAACACGAAGCCGTTGTAATCCTCTCCGAAATAACGCCTCCTATCCTCGGCCTCAAAGAGGCGCTGTATAGGCGTATCCATCTGCGAACAGGCATCCCAAATCTGTGCGAACTCTGCCTGCGTAATGACTTGTTTAGCACCGGAGGGCTTCGCCTGCTGCAAGGTCTGCAACTGGGCCATTAGCTTGGCCTTGAGTATCTCGTGCTTGTGTAGCTGCTCGCCACGGTTATTCATCACCTCGAAGTAAGCTGCTACATCGGTATCACTGGGCATCTCGGCTCGGATGAGTACGACAGACTGCTGTAGATAAGCCCGCAGCGCCTGCTCCGCTGCCTCCCGCTCCTTATCCGTCCCAGAGCCAAACTTCTGCTCTAGCCAGGCCTGTATGCTCTGGCGGGCCTCGTGGAGCCTCCTAGCGGAGGGGGCCTCGGGCTCGGAGGGCTCTGCCTGCTTGGCTTCTGTGGGTAGGCTCTCTAGATAGCGTTGCATCTCTGGGCGAGAGCGATAGCTTAGCCTCGACCGCCCCTCGGCGAAGTGTAGCACGCTATTGATGAGCGTCAATATGGTGAGCCGCTGTTGTCCGTCGATCAGCTCGTAGACGGACTGCCCATCATAAATGCGCCTGATGACTACAATCGTACCTACGAAATAGCGCTCGTCCCCGCGCTCCATAGCATAGCATATATCGCTCAGCAAGGTCTCTATCTGCTCGTCCTCCCAAGCAAAACCACGCTGGTAGAGTGGTACCGAGTAGCTATCGGCCAATAGTTCGGTGGCTCGCTTGCTCAGTTCTTTATACTTGTCTTTATCCTGCTCCATACTCTTATCTATTATTGAGTTCCTCGCCATACTTGATAAAGTGGGCGATACGCCTCGAGACAAGGGCGCTCGCATCATCCCCGTCCTGAAGGCCTAATTCTACGATTCGTGCCTGCCTCAGCCCCTCTAGAGCCTCTAGCTCCTGAGCGCTCTTGGCCTGGGCAATAAAGCTAAAAATCCGGCTAAACTTCTGAGCCGTGTGGGCATAGCGTAGCTGCACATAGCGCAAGCGCGACAGGTAGACATAGCGATACAATGTAGCCTGATAGCGCTCTAGCACTACCTCACCGAAGCGGTCGAGGACGAGTAACGCTAGGCTCTTGTACACCTCCCGCAGGTAGCCATCACCGACACGGAGGACTTTGGCTCCCGTCGGTCGGAACTTATCCGGCCCCCAAGTGTCTGCCCCATCGTCATAGTTGAGACAATAGCGATAATAGAAACGTTGGAAGGCCGTCGCTCGCTCGGCAGACTCGGGATGGAATAGGCGCTGATATATCTGCGCATAAGTCTCTGTATAGTCGAAAAAGTCCTGCCCATTGACCAAGCGTTGTGTCAGCTGGACCAGAGGATGTACGCCGACGGGGTCTCCGTCTCCAAAGCGGGGGGCGAGGCCCAGAGCCTGTACCGACAGCTGACGTGCCCCATCAAAGAGTTGGCTCTGCATCTCCAGTAGATTGTCCGTAGGACTCGTAGTCCCTCGGGGGCCTCTAGGGCTGTAGCCTTTGAACTCCTCTATCTGATCCTTGCCAAAACCCCAAGCATCTTGATCACGGCTCCAGAGGCGAGTACGGTACAATTGCTCTGCAAAGAGTTGCTTCAGCAGGTCGTAGCGCCTCCCACCTGCCCCCAATACACTAGTGGCTCGCTCCCAGCGTCGGTCGTAATCGATGCACAGCTGCTCTTGCTCCTGAGGCATAACACGCTGATGATAGGCCTTCAGGAGATTGTAGGGCTCTAGTTCCTTGCCTCTCCCATTCTGGGTATCGAACATCTGGAAGGCCTCCGATAGATCCCCTGTTACGACCTGCACCATCTCGCATCCGTCCAGGATATACTGCCAAAATTCCGTCCTTCCCGCATCAGACCTAGCAGCGAGCCAACGCTCGATGCTTTGGTAGTTGTCGTATATATTACGATGAGAGTCTTGATGGGCATAGTTCAGAGTGGGCATTCCCTCAGTAGCTCCGCAGGCATGG
>CAMBHQ010000125.1 GCA_945867245.1 uncultured Porphyromonas sp. | reverse complement strand
CAACGAAGATATGGCCGTACTCTCGGAGTGGCGTCAGTCCCCCAGCACCTGGGGCAAGTAAGCTGTGCTACGACGACTTAGGCAAACAGATAGAACATTACAGACCTAATATGGCAGATTATATCAGTGGCATCAAGACCATTAGAGCCACACAAGCACAAGTATACAACAAACTCAGCGACCTCAGCGGGATGGCCACTATAGGCGAAGCGCTCAAGCACCACCCCGAGGCGAGCAAAATAGCGATAGAGGGCATAGATGCAGACAACTGTGCCTTCATCATCCCTGGGGCGGGGCGTCTGCAACTACGCATAGTAGAGCGAGAGCCCAATAAGACCATCAAGCTAGAGGCAGTAGAGGCACCTATAGCGCTTACTATGTGGATACAGCTAGTAGCTGCTGATACCTACGACACTCGTCTACGTCTGACACTCCGTACAGAACTCAATTTCATTATGAAGAAGATGATCGGGGGCAAGCTACAGGAGGGCGTAGAGAAGCTAGCTGATATGATGGCTATGATACCTTACTAAAACTTATGGCAGCTACTACTTATCGAGCATACGCCTTGGCCTTGCTAGGGATAGCTGCTCTGGCGAGCTGTGGCAAGAAAGAAGAGCCACGCACTCCCTCCTATCCCGTTTATCTTACGGCCAAGCTCCAGACAGAGCGCTATCGTCCTTTGCTTAGCCCTGTTGCTACTGTTGCTGTTACCAGTCCCAGTACTCAGCAGGAGGCTCTAGGCTATGGCGGTATTCTACTCGTGCATGGCTGGCATCAGGGGCAATACTTTGCTTATGATCTCTCTTGCCCCAACGAGAATAAGACGGACATCCGCATTACCGCAGACAGCCACGAGGCACGCTGTGCTACCTGCGGTACTACATACGATATCTTCGGTGGGCAGGGCAATCCTCTAGACGGCATTGGCAGTACAGGCTTGCGCAGGTATCGAGTAGACTACAATCCAACGCTACAGACGCTCAGCGTCAGCAATTAGAGAACACGTATATATAGATATGATAAAGACAATAGTATTTGACCTCGGAGGCGTACTGATACATCTGGACAAAGACGAAGCCTTAAGACGCTTCGAGGCTCTAGGCGTACCCAACGTTGCCGAGATGCTCGACCCTTACCTCCAGAGTGGTTACTTCCTCATGGTGGAGGACGGCAGGATGAGCAAAGAGGAATTTCGACAAGCACTCAGTAGCCTTGCAGGCAAGGAGCTTACGCATGCAGAGCTAAGCCACGCCTATATGGGTTTCCTTCTGGAGGTATGCGACTACAAGTTTGATTACATAGATACGCTACGCGACCGCTTCCAGGTCCACATCCTAAGTAATACTAATCCATATGTCATGGAGTTCGGCGAGAGCGACCGCTTCCTGCCTAACGGCCGTAAGCTCAGTAGCTACTGCGACCGCAAGTTCGCCAGCTGCGAGATGGGGATGGTAAAGCCTCATCGTGGTATCTTCGAATTGATGATCAAGGAGACGGGCCTAGTACCCGAGGAGACGCTCTTCCTAGACGATGGCCCTGCCAACGTACAGATGGCTAGTGAGATGGGCTTCATTACCTATTGCCCCAAGAATGGCGAGGACTGGCGTGCAGAGGTAGATGCTATCATCAAGCAGCATAATGGCTAAGAGGTCTCTATTAAAGCCGGAGGAGCTGGCTCTCGACCGAGAGTCAGCTCCTTTTGCTATGCTGCACGAGCGTCTGCATAGGTGGTTCGACCAATCGGCACGCCCCCTCCCTTGGCGCGCAACCACAGACCCCTACGCCATATGGCTCAGCGAGGTCATACTACAGCAGACGCAGGTCGTACAGGGTACCAGTTACTACCACCGCTTCCTAGAGCTTTTCCCCGATGTATATGCCTTAGCTGCCGCCAGCGAAGACGAGGTCCTGCACGCTTGGCAAGGTCTAGGCTACTATTCACGTGGGCGCAACTTGCTACGAGCAGCGCAGATGATAGTAGCAGACTTCGGAGGACGCATCCCCGACAAGCTATCAGAGATAAAGCGTCTGCCAGGCGTAGGTCCATATACACAGGCTGCTATCCTCTCCTTTGCCTACAACCTGCCCCATGCAGCAGTAGACGGCAATGTCTATCGTGTACTGAGTAGGCTCTATGCTGATAGTACTCCGATAGACACTCCGCAGGGCCAGCGCCATTATCGTGCATTGGCAGATGCGCTGCTAGACCGCAATAACCCCGGCAAGCACAACCAAGCCATGATAGAGCTAGGGGCACTAGTCTGTACTCCACGTAGAGCAGACTGCCCGAGCTGCCCACTGGAGGCCTTCTGTCTAGCACAAGCGCAGTCCAATCCGACAGCATATCCCATCAAGGCGGGCAAGACCAAGGTAAGCAATCGCTACCTCAACTACATACTCGTACAGCTAGCCGACGGACGTACCCTTATAGAGCGCCGAGGCAAGGGCGATATCTGGCAGGGCCTATATCAATTCCCGCTGATAGAGACCGATGGAGATATCCCTAGCATCGAATACTTATTCGGCTCTGAACCATGGGACGAACTACTGAAGCACTTAACAGGTGTCAAGCTCAATCCTGTGGCCTGTGCCACACGTCAGCATAGACTAACGCACCGCCTACTGCATACTCGGCTATTCGTACTACAGGCTGAGGCTTACACGGGCAGCGCTTATACCACGATAGCGAGGGGCGAATTGGAGCAATACGCCTTGCCCGCCCTACTGACGAAGCTACTCGATGATGCCGGTCTAGCCGTCTAGAGATAGCCGGAGTATAACGAAATCTAGGAGGAGACAAAAAAAACTGGTCATTGACCAGTTTTTTCTTTTGGATACAGTGCCATCGGAGCTAAGATATAGTAGCAGTAAAATCGAAAGGTTGTAGCGCTTAAATCTGCTTGGTGTACTCACCAAAAACTTCACTTTTACTGGTACTTTTTTGCCCTCTATAGCAGGGGCTTTGTAGCACCTGTACTGCAAGGCAAAAATTGCAGTACTAAAATCTTGAGATTGCAGTAGTAAAATCTTGAGATTGCAGTAGTAAAATCTTTCGCCTTCTATACTAGTGCAACAAATGGGGGCTTATAGACGGGCCACAATCTTCGCTACCTGCATCGAGTAAGAGCAGAGTACAGGCAAGAAAGCCAGTAGAGCAATCATCCAGATATGATAGCCCGCGGCGAAGACTTCTCGGCTACTACGATGCCCAACAGGCGAGAAATGGCGACGCATCCACTCGCGTAGGCGGTGCATGGCATAGCCAACACTACAGCCGACCAGCATCCCCACCAAGATATCCGACAGGAAGTGCACTCCTAGATACATACGGCTATAAGCCACCAAAGCCACTAGCCCGTAGAGCAGCACGCTATGCCAGGCCCTCCGCACAGCTAGAGCAAGCACTGTGGCTGCCCCGAAAAAGTTGCAGGCGTGCCCCGAGAAGAAGCCATAAGAACGCCCTACATAGTTGTATGTAACGTGGATAAGCTCTCGAAACTCTGAGGCATGTGTGGGACGAAAACGTGCGAAAAAAGGCTTGGCAAAGCTACTGCTCAGCTGGTCTCCGATAGCGACACAGAGCGCAATAGCCAAGAGTAACAGCACCCCCTCTAGCCAAGGCTTTTGGCTAAACATATAATAGATGAGGACTGCCACCAGAGGAAGCCAAGCGCCCGTATTGCTTATCATATACATGAAGGCATCACCGAAGGGCGAATGGTGCTGGTTAATCCAAAGCAGAATATCTGCTTCGTAAGGTAATAATGGTGGGTAGAGATGACTCATGATGTATATTAATTATTGCCTATTGTTTGCTCGGGGACCACGCTTGTGTACGCCCCCTTGGGCAACCAACCCGAGCGTCCGTCAGCGAGACTTACCTCTTGCCAAGCGTTGTCGTTATTATCCTCTAGCAACACCGCTGTGCCTTCGTGCAGAGTAATGATACTCTCGGCACGTGGGTCTGGAGCTGAGCGCAGCTCTTGCTTATCCAGAATGATAGCCCTACGCTCTGCCACCTGCTGATAATACCATTGATGGGCGAGCATAGCTAGGGTAAAGAGCCACAAAGCCCCCATTAGTAGCATAGAGTAGAAGGCTATG
>CAMBHQ010000124.1 GCA_945867245.1 uncultured Porphyromonas sp. | reverse complement strand
AACCTGCACGACAATCAATTACTCCGATACTTCCACGTATCAAAGGCTAAGTTCGGCGTGCTTACTAACGGCATTGTATATCGCTTCTATAGCGACCTATCTACGCCTAATAAGATGGACGAAACGCCCTTCCTAGAGGTAGACCTAAGCAAGCTAAGGGATAGCCATATCGAGGAGCTTAAAAAGTTCCACAAGTCTTATTTCGATATAGATAGTATCCTTAGCTCTGCCAGCGAGCTGAAGTATATGAGTGAGCTAAAGAAGATAATAGCGGGCGAATTCTCTAGCCCGTCTCAGGAACTCGTTAAGCTACTCGGTAAACAGGTGTACGATGGACAATTCACAGCCAAGGCTGTTGAGCAATTCTCCGCCCTAGTAAAACGAGCAATAAGCGAGCATATAAGCGAGGTAATATCTACGAGGCTAAATACCGCTATAAGTCTAGAGAGTGCCAGCTCTGAGTCTAAAGATGAAGATGTAAGCACCCCAGTAGACGAGAGCGGTATTGTTACCACGGAGGAGGAGCTAGAGGGCTATCGAATTGTTAGGGCTATCCTCGCTCCCTACGTAGACCCAGCACGCATATACTACCGAGACGCTCAGTCGTATTTTACGATTATTCTAGACGATAATAGACTGAAGAATATCTGTCGTCTATACCTCAATTCGGAGACGAACAAATCGCTCGCCTTCCTACAAGATGGAGGAGGACAAGTCAAGCATAAGATAGAGAATATCGTAGACCTCTACAAGCACTCTGAGTTGCTAGTCGAGTCGCTTAAGCGCTTCCTCGAGGAGTAGCGAGGTTGTACCAGGATATAGAGTCCTTGTGCTTGATTGGCATGTAGAGTCTTTATAGTCGTAGTATGACATTTTATTCACTTGTAAGGCGGTTAAGATTATTCTTAGCCGCCTTATTGTATATGCAGGAGAGATTGGAGTACATAGGCTCGGAGAGCTTAGGACCTCTATCTTATGAGTAGCGCTTGTATATATCGAATAGATTGACTACCTTTGCAACGCAATTCGGTAAAAGAGTTGCTATTGGGTAGAGTCGCTAGCTCAGCTGGCAGAGCACATCCCTTTTAAGGATGGGGTCCTGGGTTCGAACCCCAGGCGACTCACGGACGAGGCGGTTAGGAGTAATCCTAGTCGCCTTTGTTTAACTTAGTTAGCTAGCAGTATTGACCCATATATGACCCCTCAAAAGGGTGCAACATAGCGCATTATTTGACATTATTCTAAAAATGTTACTACCTTTGCAGTAGATCGATTAAGGAAGGCGACTCTGAATGAGTCCCTTTCCGCCCTAAGTTAGGGGGTAGGCTTAATGCTTACCCCCTAATGATTTTTATTCATAGTATTAGATTTGGTATCCTGGCTCAGATTAAGAAAAAGTTTGCGAGATAGGTTGTATAGGCTTGTGTCGGTCAGATAGTTTGGCTACCTTTGTCTTATGAGAGGTACTCCTAGAGTAAGGCTCTATGATTGTAGTTCATAGATGAATCTGCTAGGCTTACCTCTTTTTCGCTTCAGATATAAGTCTTTTCATCGTATCAGAATCTGTAACACTGTGGACACTAATGGTTTTATTCATAGTATTAGATTTGGTATCCTGGCTCAGATTAAGAAAAAGTTTGCGAGATAGGTCGTATAGACTTGTGTAGGTCAGATGGTTCAGGTACCTTTGTGGTATGGATAGCAATATCCTAGGTGCACTGCGGTGTGGCCGCTTGCAGGGGGTAGCCAGTTGGCTACCCTTCTGTATGTCTATATATTAGGCTTGTGTAGGTCAGATAGTTTGGCTACCTTTGTGGTATGGATAGCAATATCCTAGGTGCACTGCGGTGCGTCCGCCCGTAGGGGGTAGCCAGTTGGCTACCCTTCTGCTTTTTTATAGAGCATTGTCATCTGTTCTTTTTCCAATACCCAGACCTCACGTATAGGCTTGTGTAGGTCAGATAGTTTAGGTAGCTTTGTAGTAGATAGATTGGAACTCATAGCAGAGGATGATCGCAAGATGGTAGCGATAGGACTAGTCTCTATGGAGGCTACCCTATATCGAGGGTTCGAGTCCCTCCCCCTATGAGGTTCAATCTATCATTACTAGCTAGCAGTATAGGCCCATATATAACCCATCCCAAGGGGGGCAACATAGCGCAATATTTATCATTATTCGCACGACTTGTGCCTACCAATTTCGGGCTTGTGCTACCGAGCAGTAGCACGCCTTTATATGGTTTATATGGGTAGATGTCTTAGTGCGAGCAAGTAATGGTGCTTCGATAAATTTCCCCACTTCTTGCTAACTTTATGCTCAGAGTAATAACCCATATAGCAATTATATTATGCAGTACACATTAAGATTACGACAGCTAGGACTGGTGTTGCTGGTCATCCTAGGTCTTTTCGGGTGTAAGAGCGAAGGCCCTACTGATTATGACGAACCTGTTATCTACGACATCTCTTCGCCTATGCTGGTATTTGACCTGCGGGACAGCCAAGGCAATGATCTGTTGTCGGAGGATAACCCAGAGCGTGAAGAACTACTCAAAAGTCTGCACATCAAGTATGAGGGCAAGACTTATCCCGTTGTTATCTCGGATAAGCCCATAAAGGGAGAGCTCCGCCATTTGCCTGCTTTCTTCTCCGGCTTTCACTATGCACCACTCTATTATGGTGAGGACAAGAGGGAAGTTCGACTGAAGTTTGGGGCGCTGGTCGGCTATAAGAATGCGAGCCACAGAGTAGAGTTTGTATGGGCTAGCGGTCAGACGGAAGTGATAACATTCGACAACACGATTGTCTGGCGCAAGAATAGAATCGAAGACATCAAGTGGGTATTTACGCTCAATGGTAAGGTAATACCCAGTGAGGTGATTACGTTAGTCCGCCCTGAGCAGAGGTAAGTAAGCCTCAGAGTCAGTATCTCATGTCATAAAAATCCCCCAGACTATTCATCACGAACGATCTGGGGGACATACGTAAATGGTTATTTAGGCTGTTGTAGTTAGTCCTTAGGGAGATAGCTCTTTAGGGCGGTGAAGTGCTGAGTAAAGGCCACTTCGCCTGCTGCCGTGATACGGCAACTCGTGCGTGGGCGTTTGCCGACGAAGCTCTTTTCGATTGTGAGGTAGCCAGCCTCTGAGAGCTTGTCTAGTTGGACACTTATATTACCCGCTGTAGCCCCTGTTACCTCGCGAATGTGTACGAAGTCAGCCTCCTCGGTCTGTATGAGGATAGACATAATGGCTAGCCGTAGCTCCGTTAGTAGTAGCGGGTCTAGAGGGAGGTAGTTACTCATAGCTTGCTTTGTTTGTAGAGCTGGCTCTGCGCTGCTTGTACTGTAGGTAGTGGCCCGTACAGCACATCATCACGAAGAAAGTCGCTCCGAAGTAAAGTATTTCTTCGGGACTAAAGTCAGCCTTCCCACCCGTTAGCCTTGTTAGTCTTAGTAGGTAGAGGTATCCAGCGAAGCTACCCCACTTGTATGCCTTGATGTTTAGGCTGATACCCGTAACGAGCATAGCGATAGATATAACCGTAACCACTAGCATAAAGTAGATCTCCATAGGGATACAACTGCAGCCTCTTAGGCCTAATACTCCGCAGGCAATGCCCACAGAGGCACCGGCTACGGCCAGAGCGTATCTACGAAGCGCTCGGGGAAAGCACGTGTACTGGGCTCGATGTTATTCTTGCCCAGGATATAGCTGAGCGAGTAGCCGAAGAGGGGGATTAGCATCCACAGGAAGTGTGCGTAGTAGCTAATGCTAGGGAGTAGGAAGTAGATGAGTAGTGATACCACTACTGTGGTGTAGCCCCAGACGAGCATAGGGGTTACACACTTCTCCTCTAGACGTTGGCTAGAGCGTCTGAGGGTTTGCTCGATCAGCTGGGTGCTTTCCTGTGCGTTGAATGTCTTGTTGTCCATAGGTTGTTAGTTTTGTTAGTTGGGTTAGGATAAATGGGTTTGTAACGTTGTTATGGTTGCAAAGGTAATAAAGTTTATGATATAAACCAAATGTGATTAGTAATTAGTGGGCGGTGGGCAGTTGTCAGTTGTCAGTGGTTGCTGGTCAGTAGGCAGTGGTTGGTGGTTAGGAGTCAGTGCTCAG
>CAMBHQ010000123.1 GCA_945867245.1 uncultured Porphyromonas sp. | reverse complement strand
CAAAGTCTAGCACAATGACAAGCCGAGGCTTGTCATTGTGGAGACCGTGCGGGCGGTCTCCTTAGGCCTTCTCGCTAGCGAGCCACTGAGCTAGAGCTGTGGCGGCGTTCTCGCCGTCAATAGCAGCCGAGACAATACCCCCGGCATAGCCAGCGCCTTCGCCCGCAGGATATAGCCCCAGTAGCTCCAAGTGCTGATACACATGCTCGCCCTCGTAGTGCCGAGGGATGCGCACAGGCGAAGAGGTGCGACTCTCTACCCCGATGAGCTGTGCCTCGTTGCTGAGGAAGCCCGCCGTCATACGCTCGAAGGCACGGAAGCCCTCTACCAGACGCGAACTGATGAAGCTCGGCATCCACTCGTGCATATTCCCTGGGGTCAGACCCATATTGTACGAGGTGCTGGGGCTATCCACAGAGGCTACACCACGGACAAAGTCCTCCATACGCTGAGCTGGCGCTCGTAGCGAGCGGTTAGCAGCCTCGTAGCTAAGGCGCTCGTACTGCTCGCACCACTCCATCAAGGCTAGGGGTGAGTGTGGGTTGTCTACAACTAGACCTGTGGCGGTAATATCCTCGGGGCGGAGCTCTACGACCATGCCGGAGTTCGCCCACTTGCTACCACGATTGGCAGGCGACATACCATTAACGACTGTTTGCCCTGGCTCTGTAGAGGCAGGTACCACGAAGCCACCAGGACACATACAGAAACTATACACCCCACGCTCGCGTACCTGCGCCTTGTAGACGTACTCGGCAGCAGGTAGCCACTTGCCACGCCCCTCGGGGCTATGATAACGTATCTGGTCTATCAGTGGCTGTGGATGCTCTAGGCGCACACCCACGGCGATAGCCTTGGGCTGTACTAGTATGTTTTGCCTGTGTAGATAGCGGTATATATCACGTGCCGAATGCCCTGTCGCTAGGATAACTGGGCCGTAGAACTCCTGCCCAGTGGCCGTACGGATGCCACGCACACGCCCAGACTCTACGAGCAGTTCGTCCATACGGGTCGAGAAGTGTACCTCGCCCCCAGAGGCAAGTATCTGCTCACGCATACGCTTGATGATAACAGGGAGCTTATCCGTACCGATATGCGGATGGGCCTCGACCAATATCTTGGGGTCTGCCCCGTACTTGCAGAATAGACGCAGTATGCGCTCTACGCTCCCGCGCTTTTTGCTACGCGTATAGAGCTTACCATCGGAGAAGGCCCCAGCACCGCCCTCGCCATAGCTGTAGTTACTCTCGGGATTTACGACGCCCGACTTGTGTAGCTCCGAGAGGTGCCTGCGGCGGGTCATCACGTCCACGCCACGCTCCACTAGGATAGGACGCAGCCCCAGCTCTATGAGCCTTAGCGCAGCGAAAAGGCCACAGGGACCAGCCCCCACGACCACGACGCTAGGAGCGCCATGCACCTCGGGGAATACGAGGTCCGAGAAGTCGTCCTCGAGGACGCTCTCGCCCTGCTCGTAGACATCTAGTGTGAGGTTGATAATGATGTTGCGGTGCCGAGCATCGATAGTATGCCGGCGTAGCTGTATAGACTGTATCTGCTCTATCGGTAGATTTAGGATGCGGGCTACTTTGCGTCGTAGCAGGGCGTCCTGTGCTGCCACCTCGGGACTTACGCGTAGTTGTATCTGTTGCATTATATCGTATTACACAATCATAGTCCTTAAGACTCTAATGAGACTACTGCACAATACGGCACTCGCTGCGCTAGTTGCGACATTCGGGCTTGGTCATATACGAGAGTAAGCTCCCGTCTCCCTCAGTCCATGCGCTTGGCGATTACCGCAGTCTCCACAATGCCTTAACTCTAATAAGCCTCAATTGTTCGATAGTCAAAGGCTTAAGGCTCTATTTAAGCGAGCCCAAAGAATAAGGGGCATATTAGACTCGGCCTCTTCTCCGTGGTCTAATATGCCCCTCTTAGCAATACAAAGGCTATTGTGCGCCTATTGCATAGTACGGCACTCGCTTACATCCGCTGATATCTAGTGCCCTGCCAGCGATAGCGCAGGACAGGCAAGGCCTCGATAAGGGCCTGCTGAGCCTCTCGACGATTCTCGTCCAGGAGATTGGGCACTACGACCTGAGCCGACAAAACGCCCGCATCATCCAGCGTATAGCGGGTATAGAGCGGGGCCAGTAGTGGGCGTAACTCATCGGCCTCTCGATGACCACGGAGGAAGTCCTCGGCTGTGGGTGCCTGCCAATAGCCCTTAGCCTCGACAGGCTGCCAATCTGTATCGTAGAGGAGTAGCTGACTATCGACCAGTGGCTCCTCTACCGTCTCGATAACGGCCAGTAGGGGCTTAGCATTCGGCCGAGGCAGTAGGCGGAAGGTAGAGATACTAAGCTCCGAGGTACGCACACTAAGCGTCTCGGCATCGGCCCGTAGTAGTTCTAGCACGCCATAGATCTGATAGGGCGGGCGCTTAGGCTCGCCCGCATCGATAGCGTCTAGGATAAGGTCCTTGGTCTGGGCGTCCAGATAGGGATAAGTCTCTAGATAACTGCGGATACTCATCACTGTGCTATCACGCTGGGCAGAGACCGAGAGCGTGAGACCGAGGACTACGGCTAGTAAGCCCAAAGTACGGCGTAGCATAGGCCCCACTTAGTTAATAGCCTGACGCAGGCGCACCAGACGCTCCAGCAAAGGCTCCATCAGGTCTAGTTGTAGCATATTGGCGGCATCACTCTTGGCCGTGTGGGGCTCTGGGTGCGTCTCGAAGAAGAGCCCATCAGCGCCTACCGCTATGGCTGCCTTGGCAATGGTCTCGATAAGCTCGGGACGTCCACCCGTAACGCCACTATCCTGATTGGGGCGCTGTAGCGAGTGGGTAACATCCATCACTACGGGGAAGCCTGTCTGGCGCATAGCAGGGATGTTGGTGAAGTCTACCACGAGGTCGCCATAGCCAAAGCTATTGCCTCGCTCACAGAGTATCACCTGCTCGTTGCCACAGTCGGTAACCTTGCGAGCAGCGTGCTCCATGCCCTTAGCACCGAGGAACTGCCCCTTCTTGATATTCACCATACGTCCTGTGCGCGCAGCGGCCGCTATCAGGTCGGTCTGACGGCAGAGGAAGGCCGGTATCTGCAATACATCGACGTACTCGGCAGCCATCGCTGCCTCCTGCGTCTCGTGGATATCGGTAACGACAGGGCAATCGAAGGTAGCACGCACCTTGGCCAATATGCGCAGGGCCTGCTCGTCGCCAATGCCCGTGAAAGAGTCTACACGAGAGCGGTTGGCTTTGCGGTACGAGCCTTTGAAGATATAGGGGATATCGAGGCGCTGACAAATCGTCGCTAGGCGCTCGGCAATGACGAGCGCTGTCGTCTCGTCCTCTATGCAGCAGGGGCCTGCCATCAGGAAGAAGTTAGGCCCCGAGGTCAAATCATGGTAATTAATCATGGGTATATAATATCTCGTCTGTTTGTCTAATCATCACTATCACTCGCTGCGAGCAAGCGTTCGCTGAGACGACGTACGCTGTCGTAGTCGTAGCCACGATATAGGCCGTGGCGGATGAGCTGGTCGAGGCGCTTGCGGGCAGGGTCGCTATGCGTTAGTTGGCGACACTTGGCCTCGAGGACACGCTGCAACTGCTCGTCCTCATCTAGCTCTGCGAAGACCTCGGCAAAGGCCGCTGCTATCACAGACTCGGGGATGCGGTGCTGGCGTAGCTCCTGCCGTAGGCGCTGGCGTCCCCAGCCAGAGAAGCGATGCTTGTCCCGCGTAAAGGCTAGGGCAAAGCGCTCGTCCTCTATGTAGCGATGCTGGCGTAGGTGTGCCACTATTTGCTGGTGATAGGCGGTACCTGCCAGTCGTAGCACTTACGCAGGATGTCCCGCTCGCTACGCTCGGCACGCACACAGTAGCGCTCGGCCTTGTCAATAGCCTGCTCTAGGGTCAAGGGCTCTTTACTCATCACTTGCGCTTCTTATCCTCCATGCGCTTGTAGTAATCCTTGTTCTTATCCTCACGACGCTTCTTCTCCTCGGGCTTCTGCTTACGGAGCTCCTCGGGCTTCTGCTCACTGAGGGGCTTCTCTAGGGGCGCCCACGTTTCGCTCGTTGTAAAGCTCTTCTTCACCTCGTACTTCATCGGG
>CAMBHQ010000122.1 GCA_945867245.1 uncultured Porphyromonas sp. | reverse complement strand
TACAGGCTTCGCCCTGAGGTCTATGGGCTTGCCCTTGCTGCGTAGATGTTTACTAGCAATTGAGAGGGCTTCCGACCCCGAGAGCCGAATGATGGCAATACCACCAGTCCCCGGTGGTGTTGCTACAGCGCATATTGTGGAAGAGGTATTATTAAGGTTCATCGTTGTGTCGCTAGTCTTATGAATTCTGGCCTCACATAAACAAGAGAATACATGTTGGAGAGACTAAGAGATAGCTTAGTTAGGTTATTGATTCTCGGTGTACTCATCCCAAAAGTCTAGATCTAACTTTTTTACCTCGTACACCCTTTCACGCTGTACCCCAATATTATATTCGTACATATATTCGGCCAGCTGTATTCCGTTTATCAAGACGATGCTATAATTGCTCAGTTTTTCTGCATACTCTTTTGCGTCTTTGGAGAAGTCCGAGGTCGTTATGAATATACCTTTGTTGCTCTGAGCCCCCATAAGAGCCCCCACAAACCCCTGTATATCTTGTCGCCCGATATTGTTCTTTGCTGCATAACGCTTGGCTTGTATGTAGATATGCCCCAAGCCGAGGACATCCTCTTTTATGATGCCATCGATACCTCCATCTTTAGATAGTTTGGTTTGTTTGAGAGCATCTTTAATAGACCCACCATACCCCATAGCTTTGAGAGCTTGTAGGGTTAATCGTTCGAATTGATATGGATTTGTTCTTTGGAGTTCGTCAAGAATACGTTGAATACATTCGTTACGTATTTCATGATATGCTTGTTCCAAAAGCTCATCAGGAGTCGTACTCAAATTAGAGGGTTGTTTTACTTTCGGATTGTCTTGGTCTGTACTCTTCCCTCGGGAGCCTCCTAGCTCTTTAATTGACTGGAACACGTATGTTTCTATTTCCTCGGGAGAACGGAGCATCTTTTTCCCCTTGCTTGATAGTTGGTATCTTCTAGGCTGAGGTTTCTCTAGGAGCTGACTTCTGTACAAATCACTCAAAGACCAGCCAACTCGACCGTAGAATATATTGTTCCCCTTTAAAGTTACAGAGTTATATTCCTCATCTGATAGGTTATAGTATTCTCTAAGAACGTTACTAATTTCTTTAGGCGTTTGCCCCCCCTTGTTAGATAGTATCTGGAGAATAGGGATGTACAGATCGTTAAACTTAGGTAATGCCATGAGCTTTGTATAGTGTTATCTTTATGAAAATCGTATCGAACCTTCTACTTGTGCTTACGTAGTTGGTCGAGGGTCTTGTAGCCGAGGCGTAGGGCTTCGCTTAGCTGAGCTAGTCGACGTGTACGTGTGGTTTCGGTCTTGGCCGAGAGGATGTGTGCCGTCCATTCACGTTGGTAGCTGGGAGCGAGCTGGGCGAAGCGTGCAAGCTCCTCTAGGCTAAGCATCGCCTCGAGGGCGGGTATTTGCGCTTGGTAATCACTGCTACACTTTCGCTCCGTCTTAGCCTTAGCTGACAACTGCTCCCGACGCATACCCACGATCGTGAAGTTGTCATCTAGAGACACCATCATATTGAAGCGGAGGTCCGTCCCCTCGACTATCCCAGTATCGATATTCACCCCGAGAGCGGGGAAGATATCATCTCGTCCGATGTGCGGAATGCTCAGCTTGTTCCCCTTCTTGGGATAGGCGAGGTGCAGGGCCTGTACCTCTGCACGGAGGGATACTCGTGCGACAAGCTCCTGCATCTCCTCGAGCGTATAGACGAAAGCGATTAGCAGGGCTACCCCCTCGGGACGCTCTACTCGGGGGAGGGTATCCAACATACTCTCGTGTCTACTGGCGAAGACTGCACAAGTGGGATACTTATCAATCTTCAGCTTTTTGCGGAGGCTCTCTAGGCTCATCTTTTGCTATTGCTTGATCCGAATACTTCGATTTATCATACCCCCAATTGCATGGCCCATTCCTCGGGCTTGAAGCCCACGAGGACGAAGTCGGCACCCACAAGTAATGGACGCTTGACCAGTTTGCCATCCGTAGCAAGGAGTGCCAACTGCTCGTCCTCGCTCATCAGTGGGAGTTTATCCTTGAGCCCCAAGTCTTTGTAGAGGACACCGCTCGTATTGAATAGTTTCTTGAGAGGTAAGCCGCTGCGTTGTAGCCAGGTGCGTAACTCGTCGATGCTTGGCTTATTATCCACGATATGCCGCTCTTGGCAGTCGATGCCGTGCTCACGTAGCCAACGCTTAGCCTTTTGACAAGTGGAGCAGGGCGGGTATTGTAGGAATATCATACTATTTCGGATATTTGTTTGTAGGGTCGGAGGGCTTTCCTCCGTAACTCTAATCAATACAAAGGTAAGCCTTTAGTAGCGTGCGGGCAAACGATGCCTAGACAACATAGCGAAGGACGTATTATGCAATAGTCTCCTACAGAAAAGCTAAATAACCTACAGCCAAAGAGTCCCGAATACAAAAGGCTGACCTGTGTAGTACAGATCAGCCTTTATTACCAAGCTCAGCCGACTAAGAAGGATTCTTGCGCAACCATTCTAGGCGATGCTGATCTGGCAAGTGTCTAACCGTGAAATCTGAGAAACGAGCACGGAAGCCCTTGCCGTCTGGAGAAGCAGCCACGGGGCCTACCTGTAGCGGCACATTGTCCTGCATCCAGAGCGTGCGCATCATCGTATAGTTTCTGTCGTCTAGACTATAGAATAGCTCGATGGCATCGAGGCGACGCACAGCCTTGAGCCAGATATGCGGTACGGGCTTATCGAGTGGGATGACGCTCCAGTCCGAGGTGCGATGAGTAACCACTGCCGAAACATTGTACTTACCATCAACGAATTCTATGCCAAACTTCACATAGTTCTCGTGGTCAAGGCGTATCATCAACCCAGCCTGATCAAAGCGTACCTTGTAGTCCCCACTTACCTTTATCTTCGTCTCGAATTCGCCACCATAGGTAGCATAGAGAAAAGGGCCATCATCGACCGTAAAGCCGTAATGCGAGACACGCCAGTAATCGGTCTGCCCAGGTACGTCTATCTCTAGCACCTTATCCTTAATCAGGTAGGAACTAGGCTCATTGAACCACTGCATCTTATCGAAGCTCTGCGCTTGGGCCGTTAGGCCGTATGTTGCTGCTAAGGTAGCGAGCAGGTATTTCACTCTTATCATCGTATCCTTAATCTTAGTTGGTAATCACCCGCAAAGTAAGCTAGTATTTGCTAAGCAGACAATAGTGATTTATAACTAGCACGCACAACCTAAAGGCTCACCTGCGCTTATCCACAGGCTCAAGCCCAAGCAATTAGCCCAAGCTTGCGTGCTACTCCTACAGCCTCGGTACTATTCTGGCAGTGTAGCTTGCGCAAGATATTCTGACGATGATTGTTCACCGTATTAGTACTAATCTGCAGGCGATCCGCAATCTGCTTGCTCGCCAGACCCTGCGCAATCATCCCTAAGACTTCGCACTCGCGCGGTGAGAGAAAGTCTGTCCCCATCGTTTTATAGTCCCCTATACGCTGATCTCTAAGAGCATCGAAGATACCACTGAGACCCTGCTGTCCTGAGCCATCGTATAGAGGCAGAGAGACAGTGATACATGTCCCTCTAGGTCATAAGCTAGATAATAGATGCGATGGCGTAGCATGACATAGCTGCCGTCCCCGAGGCGAAAGCGTAGAAAATGCTGTAGGTAATAGTCCGGACGCTGCTCTTGGGGCTGAGCCAACATATAGGCGTGATAACACAACTCCCAGGCTATCTTGTCCGTTAGGTCCTCGGGGTGTAGTTGCTCTAGTATGACCTGCTCCCAGATAGACTCTACCTCCTCAGAAACAGCTTCGGTCTGTAGCCCAAGCACTTGTCCTAGGCGCCCGTAGCAAATGTAACTCTTGGCCCGCACCATATCGCTGAGCACAACTAGAGCACGCTCCACTTCGGCATAGTATCGTGCAAGACTCTGTGCTTCCTGATAACGAGCCTCTACAGCACTATCGAGGACAAAGTCTGGGCTCAATAGTTGCTTATTCAGTTGATCTTGCCCTATGTTCTTATTCATACTCTGAACATCTTATTCGTAATACAAAGATAGCATAGTCCTCGGAGCTATCCCGATGCCAAGCTCAGAAGCCCTCTCCGGCGACCTATTAGGCAGCCACTTGCCCGCCTACCGAGTGGCCCGAGCTCCGCCT
>CAMBHQ010000121.1 GCA_945867245.1 uncultured Porphyromonas sp. | reverse complement strand
GGCGCTGGCTATAGCGTTGCTCAGCTGTAATGGCCTTGGCGTCTAGACTCTGCCCTACAGCCATGGGGGGCAGTAGTTTGCTCTCTTGCTTGTCATCAGAGTCCAGATAAATCTCCAGAAAGCCCTTGAAGGTAATTACCTCACCTGTAGCAGTGAAGTGGTATGGTGTCCCAGGTACAGGTATCGTAACGACAGTACGCTCGAGCTGGGCGTTGGCCATCTGCGAGGCGAGTGCTCTGCGACGAATCAGGTCGTAGAGTTTCTTCTCTTGTGCCGTACCCTCGATAGATACACGGTCTATATAGGTCGGGCGGATAGCTTCGTGGGCTTCTTGTGCCCCCTTGCTCTTACTGGTATAGCGACGAGTCTTAACGTAGTCCTTACCATAGCTTTGCTCAATGAACTTGGCCATCGCCCCCAATGCCATCTGCGACAAGTTTACCGAGTCGGTACGCATATAGGTAATGTGTCCGCTTTCGTAGAGGGCTTGGGCTAGACGCATCGTAGTGCTTACCGAGTAGCCCAGTTTGTTGGCAGCATCCTGCTGTAGGGTAGAGGTAGTGAACGGAGACTGAGGACTGCGGAAGCTCTCTTTCTGCTCGAGCTTGCCAATCTCGAAGACTTGTCCTCTGCAGGCAGTGAGAAATGCCGTAGCCTCCTCCTCTGTCTCGAAGCGTTGGTTGAGCTCTGCCTTAATCTCTTCGCCTGTGGCGAGTAGGAAGGTGGCTGATACTCTGAAGTTACTGCTGGGGATGAAGGCTGCTATCTCTCGCTCTCGTTCGACCACGAGGCGTACGGCCACGCTCTGTACACGCCCGGCAGAGAGGGACGGGCGCACACGCTTCCAGAGGACAGGCGATAGCTCGTAGCCCACTAGTCTGTCCAGCACGCGGCGAGCCTGCTGAGCATCGACTAGGTTTTGGTCGATGTCTCGGGGCGTATCTAGAGCGTGCATAAAGGCTTCGGAGGTAATCTCGTGGAAGACGATACGACGACGCTTGCTAGCGTCTAGCCCTAGGGTCTCGCTAAGGTGCCAGGCGATGGCTTCTCCCTCGCGGTCTTCATCGGATGCTAGGTAGACGAGACTGCTCTTCTTGGCTTCGCTCTTGAGCTCACGGATGAGCTTGACTTTATCTTCTGATACTTCGTATATAGGGGCGTAGTTGTTGCTCATGTCTATGCCGAGGGGGCGCTTCTTGAGGTCGCGCACATGCCCTGCGCTAGCCATAACCTTATATCCGTCGAGCTTCTTTTGCTTGAGGAAGCCTTGTATGAGTTGAGCCTTCTTAGGGGACTCTACGATAACGAGTTTCTGTTCTTGTGACATCTATATATAGTAGAGTGGTTGCCGAGACAACGTATTATAGCACGCACTTTGCGTAATCGGCTACAAAGATAGACGAAATGCGTCTAAGTGAGCAAGCTCTCTCTGATACTGTATTCAGTCATATCTATAAGGGCATAGCTCGATAGCCGTGCTGAGGGCCTGTACATTAGGGGCTGTACGCTCGTTCACTAGTAGGTGTACAGGTGTTTAGTAGTAGATGTACATAGCTGAGGGTTGGTAGAAAATTTGTTACTTTGTACTACCAAATAAGAGAACGATAATTTATGAAGCAATATAATCGGGTACTCCTCAAACTCAGTGGGGAGTCGCTGATGGGGCAACAGCAGTATGGTATCGATACCGTACGCCTCAATGACTATGCTGCCGAGATTAAGTCTGCAGTAGAGCTGGGCACGCAGGTCGCCATCGTTATTGGCGGTGGTAATATCTTCCGAGGCCTCTCTGGTGCTACTAAGGGCTTCGACAGAGTGAAGGGCGACCAAATGGGTATGCTCGCCACGGTCATCAATAGTCTAGCTCTCTCCTCAGCTCTCTCTGCTGTAGGCGTACGCAACCGCGTGCTGACAGCTGTGCGTATGGAGCCCATCGGTGAGTTCTATACCAAGTGGAAGGCGCTAGAGCATCTAGAGGCTGGCGAGGTCGTAATCCTATCTGCTGGCACGGGTAACCCCTTCTTTACGACGGATACGGGCTCTTCGCTACGTGGGATTGAGCTGGAGTGCGATGTCATGCTCAAGGGCACTCGCGTTGACGGCATTTACACCGCAGACCCTGAGAAAGACCCTGCGGCGACGAAATTTGACCGCATCTCTTATCAGGAGATATATAGTCGAGGGCTAAAGGTTATGGACCTCACGGCTACGACGATGTGTATGGAGAATAACCTACCGATAGTAGTTTTCGATATGGATACCCCAGGCAACCTGATGAAGGTACTGAAGGGGGAAAATATGGGTACCTACGTAAGTAACGACTAGGGGCCGAATGAATATTAACGAGCGTAGATAATATATAATATATGAGCGAACTAAAAGAAATGGTTGCCCAAGCGGGTAACAATATGAGTAAGGCTGTAGACTATCTAGAGGAGCAGCTAGGGCGAGTACGTGCCGGTAAGGCCAGCACTAAGCTACTAGATGGCATTATGGTAGAGTATTACGGTAGTCTAGTACCCCTCAATCAGGTGGGTACAGTCAATACCCCCGATGCCAAGAGCATTGTCATTACGCCATGGGAAAAAAGCCTTATCAAGGAGATAGAGCGCGCCATTATCAACTCGCCTCTAGGCATCACACCAGAGAATAATGGTGAGCTTATCCGTCTAGGCATCCCCCCCCTCACAGAGGAGCGTCGTCGCGAACTCGTGAAGCAAGTAAAGGCTGATGCCGAGGAGGCTAAGATACGCGTGCGCAATGTACGCCGTGATACTAATGATGCTATCAAGAAGAGCATCAAGGCCGACAATACGCCCGAGGACGTAGCCAAGGATGCTGAGGGCGAAGTGCAGAAGCTTCACGACAAGTATATCAAGCGCATCGACGAAGTATTCGCCGAGAAGGAGCGCGAAATCATGACCGTTTGATGTCCGTCGTACAGGGCTTAGTCATACGCAATACGGGGAGCCACTATCTGGTCCTCTGTGATGATGGGCAAGAGCGTGCTTGTCTGGCCAAAGGCAACCTTAGGCTCAGAGGCATACGCTCTACGAGTCCTATCGTTGTAGGAGATAGAGTAGAGGTTAAGCTGACACCCGAGGGGGGCGGCCCCTCGCACTATGTGCAGGAGATACTGCAGCGGCGCAACTGCATCGTCCGTAAGTCCGCTAACCTCTCTAAGCAGTCTCACATACTAGCGGCCAATATCGATGTGTCGTTCTTGGTTTGCACACTAGTAGCCCCCGAGACAAGCACTGTATTTATCGACCGCTTCTTGGCCAATGCCGAGGCCTATCGGGTGCCTGTTGAGTTGATATTCAATAAGGTCGATGTCCTCAATGAGGATGGACTGGACTACCTCGATGAGCTCTGTAGGCTCTACGAAAGGCTTGGTTACCCTTGTCATCGTCTCTCTGCACGTACGGGGGAAGGTATAGAGGGGCTTATCTCTCGTATGGAGGGCCAGATATGCCTATTCAGTGGACACTCTGGGGTGGGGAAGTCTACTCTTATCAATAAGTTGATACCAGGGGTAGAGCTCCGCACAGCCTCTATCTCTCAGGCGCATCTACAGGGTATGCATACGACGACTTTCTCTCAGATGGTACCTCTGCCCTCGGGTACTGGCTATCTGATTGATACTCCAGGTATCAAGGGGTTCGGACTTTTGGATATGGAGCGAGAGGAAATCGGGCATTACTTCAGAGAGATATTCTCTACCTCCGAGGCTTGTCGCTTCGGTAACTGCACGCACACACACGAACCTGGCTGCGCTGTTTTACCAGCAGTAGAGCGGGGCGACATCGCCGAGTCTAGGTATCAGAGCTACCTCAATATCCTCCTAGACCGTGAGGATGATGGCAAATATCGCCCGGAGTACTAGGAAGGACTACAGTCTAGAGGAAAGGCGGAGAGGACCTTGGTTCTCTCCGCCTTATTGCTAGGGCTATGGTTCCCCTCGTGCCTGTCTCCCTAGCGCTGTAATCGCTATTATTTGGCTATCTTTGCAATTAAATTACAGAGAGATGACAGAATCCATATATCCCCATATTCCTTCGCCCTGCTATGTGCTGGAGGAATCCCTCCTGCGGCGTAATCTAGAGCTTATACGCTCAGTGGCCGAGCGCAGTGGCGTAGAGATAATACTAGCCTTCA
>CAMBHQ010000120.1 GCA_945867245.1 uncultured Porphyromonas sp. | reverse complement strand
CTACCATACCGAGGCCATGGACCGTGCTATGCAGGGCGGTATAGACGATGTAGGGCTAGGCGTACTCTTTGGCCTCAATACCTATAAGTATGACTTCGTAGGGATGCTGATGCATGCCGAGCATCTAGAGGCCGTCCATGGCGTAGGGCCTCATACGGTCAGCGTCCCCCGCATCTGCCCTGCCGATGGCGTAGACACCGAGCAGTTTAGCAATGCTATCGACGACGACACCTTCGCCCATATCGTGGCCGTACTGCGCATAGCCTTGCCCTATGCCGGTATGATAGTCTCTACCCGAGAGAGCCAGGCCTCGCGCGAGCGTGTCCTCGCTCTCGGCGTTTCTCAGATCAGTGGTGGGTCTAGGACCTCTGTAGGGGGCTACTCCGACCCCTCGGAGGAGACCTCGGGCGAGAGCTCAGCACAGTTTGAGCTCAGCGATACCCGTAGCCTCGACGAGATTGTCGCCTGGCTGATGGAGCTCGGCTACATACCTAGCTTCTGCACCGCCTGCTACCGAGAAGGACGCACAGGCGACCGCTTTATGGCGCTTGCCAAGAGTGGACAGATAGCCAACATCTGTGCGGCCAATGCCTTGATGACTCTGCAGGAGTATCTCGATGACTACGCTAGCGAGCATACCCGTAGCTTTGCACCCCGACTGATGGAGCAAGAGCTACGCTACATCCCTAGCGAGCGTATCCGAGCCCGTACGATAGCGAATATCGCCGCTATCAAGGAGGGCAAACGAGACTTCCGCTTCTAGACCTGTCTATATGTCCAGCAGTAATACCCCACGCTCGGAGCGCCTACACATCTGTCTCTATGGGCGACGCAATAGTGGCAAGAGTAGCCTCGTCAATGCCTTCGTAGGGCAAGATATAGCCCTAGTGTCCGATACCCCTGGCACGACGACCGACCCAGTAGCTAAGGCTGTAGAGCTCGGAGCGCTAGGCCCCTGTCTCATCACCGATACTGCGGGCTATGACGACGAGGGCGCTCTAGGCGAGAGCCGTGTAGCACGCACACTCAAGAGCCTAGAGCACTGCGACCTCGCTCTGCTCGTCATAGAGAGTACAATCTCTATGGAGGACCTAGGCCTAGAGCAGGCATGGCTAGCGCGTTTGCAGACACGGCGCATACCGACGCTCGTAGTGCTGACGAAGTGCGAACTCGTAGCCGACAGCGAGCCTCTCCTCCTCCGACTGCAACAGACGCTAAGCCTAGAGCATAAGCCCCTAGCCCTGAGTAGCCACCAAGGCACGGGCTTAGAGGCGCTGATACCTAGGCTAGTAGCCCTGCGCCCCGAGGGTGCGGAGCCTAGACTTATTACCCGAGGTTTGGTGGCGAGTGGCGATGTGGTAGTCCTAGTGATGCCACAGGATGCCTCGGCACCTAAGGGGCGACTTATCCTCCCACAGGTGCAGACGCTACGCGAGTTGCTCGACCTAGGCTGTAATATCGTTAGCTGTACGCCCGAGGGGCTACAGTCTTCGCTAGATATGCTCCGTCAGCCTCCACGACTCATTATTACGGACTCGCAGGCCTTCCGTCAGGTGGAGCCTCTATGCCCGACGGAGACAATGCTCACCTCGTTCTCTATCCTGATGGCTGGCTACAAAGGCGACCTCCCCACGCTCATAGAGGGCGCTAGGGCTATCGAAGGTCTCCGCCCCGAGTCGCGCATCCTGATAGCCGAGGCCTGTAGCCACGCCCCTGCCAGCGAAGATATAGGCCGAGTAAAAATCCCCGCTTTGCTGCGTCGTCGCTTCGGCGAGGGCTTGCAGATAGAGGTGTATTCTGGAGCGGATTATCCCGAGGACCTCCAGAAGTATGACCTAATTATACACTGCGGGGGCTGTATGCTCAATCGTCAGCACGTCCTCGCACGCCTAGAGCAGGCTCGTAGCCAAGGCGTAGCCATCACCAACTACGGCATCTGTATGGCCTACCTCGGGGGCATACTAGAGCGCGTTAGCTGGTAGACGCTTAAGCTCCCTTGCTATAACCGAAAGGCTTCCTCCGTTAGGCTCTACGAAGGCGGAGTAACAGAGCAAGTAAATCTTACAGCCGTTGTAAGATGCGTTCGCTCTATATGGGGGGCGTTGTACGGCCTCATAATTCGTATCTTTGCAGCTCAGTAGAAAGAGACAACATAGATACACGATATATGAATAATCCCAACTGGAGCGAGCGTACCCGACAACTGCTCGGAGACGAACGAGTGAACGAATATCAACGCTGCCACGTCCTAGTCGTTGGGCTGGGTGGCGTAGGCGGTGTAGCCACAGAGATGCTCGCCCGTGCCGGTATCGGGCGCCTGACGATAGTAGATGCCGACATCATACAGCCCTCCAATATCAATAGACAGATAGTAGCCACCACTAGCCAGATAGGTAGGCCCAAAGCCAGCGTACTGGCCGAGCGCCTGCGGGATATAAATCCCGATATTGAGCTACGTGTTGTCGAGGAGTTCCTACAAGACGATAATATGGTAGAGCTCCTACAGGCCGAGCGCTACGACTTCGTCGTCGATGCCATCGACTCCCTAAGCCCCAAAGTACACCTCATCCGCCTATGCCACGAGTATCAGCTACCGATTGTGAGCTCGATGGGGGCAGGGGCTAAGCGTAATCCCGCCCTAGTACAACAGGCCGACCTCAGCCGTAGCTACAACTGCAACCTCGCCCGAGCCCTGCGCAAAAGACTGCGTAAGCTCGGCATCAAAAAGGGCATACCCGTGGTCTTCTCTAGCGAGTTAGCCGACGATGAAGCCATCGTAGAGGTAAAAGGCGAGCGTTGCAAGCGTAGTACCGCCGGCACTATTAGTTATATGCCTGCGACCTTCGGTATTCATATCGCTAGCTACGTGCTAGAGCATATACAGGCTAAGTCTTAGAGCCTGAGTGTGTGATTAGGTAGGGCTATTGATGTATAGTCTCTTTGTTTTGCTTTATCTATCTATTTGTGCTTACCTTTGCAGTGTAACAAACTAAACAAGGATAAAACAATGAGCAATGTATTGAACGTAACTGGTCTAGACCAGTCTAAGCTCGCTGGCCTAACGGCAGCACTCTCTGAGCTACTCGCTAGCTTCCAGGTGTACTACACCAACCTACGTGGCTACCACTGGCACGTCAAGGGTCCACAGTTCTATCAGCTACACGCTGCCTTCGAGGGTATGTACGACAAGACTGCCGAGAAAATCGACGAACTGGCTGAGCGTCTCCTACAGCTAGGGGTACAGCCAGAGAACCGCTTCAGTGTCCTGCTGACACAGAGCAAGATTAAGGAGACTACCCTCCTTAGCGATCCTAAGGTGATCATCCCCGAGATCGTAGACAACTACCGCACTCTCATCGCCCTAGAGCGTGCTGCTCTAGAGCTAGCGGACGATGCCGATGACGAGGTGACGCAGGCGCTACTAAGCGACTTCCTCGCTGAGCAGGAGAAGGACGCTTGGATGCTAACAGCCTATCTCGGCTAAGGATAGCCCCCTAAACCAACAGCAAGGGCTGTGCAGAGGACACTCTCTGCACAGCCCTTAGTTTGTCTATTGGTGCGTTCTCTCAAAAGGCGTATCTTTGCTCTATCTAAGTTCTTTATTATAATTCACACCAATTATGAATCAACAAAAGTCATTAGCCAGAGAGGAGTTTGTGACCTCTCACCACGAGAAACCTCAAGTCGAAGAAGTATTGTCTACTTATGTCAGCGAGGAAGACCTCGCCGAGGCTTATAAAGATGAATACGGCGTTAAGTTCAGCCCCGACAGGAAAAGGCTACTCAGAGTTCCGAGTGATTTAGAGCATTACACCGTCCCCTATGGCGTAAAGGTTATCTGCGACTCGGCGTTCTCGGGTAACTGGGACTCGCCCTCAGACCTCAAGTCTATCACGCTCCCTGAGGGGCTAACGAGCATTGGCAACGAGGCGTTCTCGTACTGCGAAAGCCTCACAGAGATTAAGCTACCTGAGGGACTAACGAGCATTGGTGACTCGACGTTCTCGTGCTGCGAAAACCTCACAGGGATTAAGCTACCTCAGGGACTAAGAAACATTACCGGCAATCCTTTTCTCGGGCTGAAACTAACACTTCAGAATAAATCCCCCCATTTCTATGTAGAGGACAATGTGTTGTTCTCGGCAGACCGCACTTGCTTAATAGCCTACTGCTCCGACAAAACCGAGTATAGAGTTCCAGATACTGTGACGAGCATT
>CAMBHQ010000119.1 GCA_945867245.1 uncultured Porphyromonas sp. | reverse complement strand
TACATCATAGCGACTATGCTTTTTGCCTAGGTCTGTAATCTGGCTCGCTACCTGAAACTCATTCCGACACCAATCTCGCTTGTTCAGGAACTCTATATACTTGACCGTGCCGTCCTCTCTAAGGAGCTCATACTTATCGCGTAGCTTCTTAGCCTTCTCGAATGTACTGCCTCCCTCCAGATGAATCATAATGCGCTTGAACTCTGCGTCTGAGAGCTCTACCCTGTTGTGCCTCGAGAGTTGCGCACGAAAGTTGGCGCACAATGCCTCCGAATCAGGAATAACGATTCTCTGATAGTTCATTTTCTCTAGAGTCTCCAATAGGCCCTTCTCTAATGCGGCTTCGGATTGTACTGGATTGGTCATATCTCGAATCTGGTAACTAGTGCTTTATCGGGTCCATCTTGGGTTGCTAGCGCAAGGCTTCCCGAGCATAACGCTATGCAAAGATACCGATTTGAGTCCGTTGAGCAGCAAGCCCCTGCCGAATACTTCAGGATATAGGGAGTCCCTCTCGTGCAAATGACCGAGCACGCAGCGAGCAAAGCACGTAGCAAGTGCCGTATTATGCAATAGTCCCAACTGGATGGGACTAGAGTCCCACGTTGATAGGATTGCAGTCCCAGCCTTATGGGACTAGAGTCCCAAGCGCATGGGACTGATGCGGGAATAAGAAGACCCGAATTGAAGACGCATTGGTCTTATGATACAATAGTTTCATCCGGTGAAAGCTATTGCATAATAGGGCACTCGCTGCGTGGTAAACAAAATCGGGGCGTGCTTCATATCGAAACACGTCCCGATTTTCTTATAGACCCTACAAAGGTCCTATCTTGCCTGGGCAAGCAGAGTTCACAGCCTCATCTCTAGGGCAGAACCTATACGCCACTGGGCGGGTTTGTACCAGAGTACTTCCTCTGCGGTGTAGATGGCATGGGATTTGGGTCTATACTCATAGCTAGCCTGTACTACCCAGCCTAGACGCTTACTGAGCCGTAGCCTCGGAGCAAGCTGACAACTAGGGAACAACTCACCCCGTGTCGAGTAATTTATGCCCAGCGAGGCATCTACAGAGATAGGGCCTGCACCCACATTGAAACTTCGTCCCCAGCCCAAGCGCAGACGTTGGTTACGGGTAAAGATATGTTCCCCATCACGCCCATGTACCGAGGCCCCCTCGAGTAGCCCCTCTGCAAGCACAAAGTCCCGTCCGCTATAGTTCCAGCGCAGTCCTAAGCCCATCGTAGCAGTATGAATTGTAGACTTTAGACCCATAGACCAAGGCAGATATATACGCAAATCGGTATTCGCGAAACAACACGGATACTCCCGATAGACATGAGGACGCCGATAGAGTAGCCCCGAGAGCCAATAGCCAAGCTCAGCACTGGCAATACCCACACCAGCCCCGACCATCACATCCCCAATCCAATGCCGGTTGTTTATCATCCTGCCGACACCGACACCTGTAGCCATTAGATAACCCGCCAAAGAGACCAGCGGATAGCGCTGTCCGTACTCTAGGTGCAGAGCTGTAGCAGATAAGAAAGCCATCGCCGTATGCCCCGAGGGGAAGGAATTAGCCTTAGAGCCATCGGGGCGCATCACTCGTGTCAATTGCTTGCCCAGTGTTACGCTAGTCATCATTATAGCTGTACCGATAGCATCTGAGGTCAACAACTGCCCCGTGCTAGTGCTATATCCACGAACACCCCCTGCATGCATCCCCAGCTGTAGGGCCAAAGGGGCAAACTGTAGATAATCATCGTAGCGGTTATGGAAACTCGAGAGATAACTATTGCGCTGATCCCGCACATACTTATTACTAATAGCATAGGGCAATGCGGCCATAATCATAGGTGCGGTGCTTAATGCGGTATGCCTTAGCAGTGGCATCCCCGAGGAAGAGGTCTGACTGAGGCTCTTGGCATGCACAACTGTATCTATCGCTACTGCCTCAGGGCTAATACTATCCGTTGTTGCCCATGCCAAGGAAGGCAGTAATAGAGCGTAGAGCAATGATAACGAGAGTCGCTTCATAAGGTTATCAAATCATATTTTAATTATGTACGAGTGCCACCTCTAGGTCTCGGTAATCCTCGTAGCTGGTATAAGGTTGCAACGGAAGTACCATCGCCCAGGGCATCTCGCAGTAGCCCACTTTGCCCTCCAAGAGCTCGGGCCGTATCTCTGAGGCGAAGAGGTTCGTTAGCTCTATCTCGTTATCTGGGTAGCGCTCTTGTAGCTCCCGCACTAGCTCATCCTGTTCGCTCGGCGTGCCTATTAAGCAATCTATTATGCTACGTTTATCCTCCGTTCTAGCCAACATTAGCCCTGCTCTACATGCTCCACAAACAGACTCTAGCACCAAGGCTCCCGTACTATGACGATACTCTGCTATAATAGCCTCTGCCTGTCGCTCGGTATAGGTGATATGCTTTGTCCCTACGTAGTACTGACTGAGCAATCCCGCCGCTGTAGGGCTAGAGCTAGCTATACGCTGCAGCGGCTGACGCCCATGCATATACCGTTCTAGGCTCATCATCCAACGTGTGGCTACATCCTCGAAGGCAAAGTGCCGACGATAATAGACACGCAGTTCTTCGCTCGCAGGTATCAGTATCAACGCCTCCGTCCCTTTGGCACGCTCAGCCTCGATAACCTGTCGCATCAAGCGCCCCATAATACCCTGACGCTGCGCCTCGGGATGTGTACAGGCTCCGGATATATAAGCCAAAGCCTCGGCCCCATGGTCTTGGTATCCATAGCGTAAGATACCTATATGCGCTATAGGCCTCTCCTCCGCATCGTAGTATATATACGTATCCTCGGCCCGTGCTACCTGCGCAAAGTAGAAGTCCATAAACTCCTCCGTATCTGTAGGGAAGCACATCTGCCACAGAGAACGTGCATCCCGTAATATCCTATCCATAAGAACTATAAGAATAGCAACAACATTATCTGCGCCGAAATAATCCGCACGAAAATACCCACAGGGTAAACCGTCGCATAGGCGATACTACTCGTACGGCTCTCTGTCAGCTCGACGACATAGTCGAGGGCAAAAGGATTGGCCATAGTACCACAGAGGATACCTGCCGTCTCTGCGAAGTTGCGACGTAGTACGAATAGATTAAAGAGCCCGACTAAGGCCACGGGTACTACCGTTATAATAGCCCCCACGCCCATCCAGAGTAAGCCATCGCCTCGCAACAAGGTATCTACAAAGCCGGCACCACTAGACAGACCCAGCCCTGCCAAATAGAGGACGATACCAATCTGTTTGATTAGCTGTGTAGCACTGTTCGTCATAAAGGTAGCTAAGTGGAAGCGTGGGCCGTAAGCACCGATAAGGATACCCACCACAATGGGGCCACCTGCCAATCCCAGCTGCAATGGCACACTCATACCGGGTATCATTAGAGGGATAGAGCCTACTAAGCAACCCAAGCAGAGCCCTAGGAAAAAGCTAACGAGACGAGGCTTATCCAACATCTCTATGGAGTTGCCCATTAGCTTCTCTACCTGAGAGAGCGCCCCCGCCTCACCTACGACTGTTAGGCGGTCGCCAGTCTGTAAATAGAGGTCTGGACTGGCGAGTAGCTCTACACCCGCTCTGTCTATGCGCGTTATATTGAGGCTGTATTTATTACGTAGCTTCAGAGCCCCGAGCTTAACGCCATTGAGTTTGGGATTAGTGATGATGATACGTTTATTATTGAGTCTGGCGTCCACGGCATTCCAGTCTATGTCGGGGCGATTCCAATCCTGGCGGTCATCACGCCGACCGAAGAAGTCGCCCAAAGCCTCAGCCTCCTCCTGATGGCAGAGGACGAGTAAGTGGTCGTGCTCGTGTATAATAGTCGTCGATGTCGGCAGTAGCAACTCCTCATTGCGCCATATACGAGAGATGATAAAATGCTTCTCTGTCATCTGTACTATCTCTCGTACAGTGTGGCCACAGAGCGAAGACTTTAGGACCTCGAACTCGGCTACATAGGCGGCTCTAAACTCATCACGCTCCTGACGTATCGTCTGTGGTATCATGTTATACATTACAGCTAATGCCAGTATTACCCCTACGACACCAAAAGGATAGGTAACCGCTGTAGCCATAGCAGCATCACTACTCAGCGCAGGCATATCCGGCAATACACTAGCGAGCGTGCTCTGTACCGCTGCCAACACAGGTGTATTGGTAGCGGCTCCACTCATAATACCTAATAGGTTAGG
>CAMBHQ010000118.1 GCA_945867245.1 uncultured Porphyromonas sp. | reverse complement strand
GATCGCCACGCTCGATACATGCTTCCTCTTTAGACTCAATAAGATTGGGCTACCCAGGGAACTCTGCGAGCTCCTAGAGGATCCCGATATCCTTAAGATTGGTCTTAGTCTGCATGATGACTTGGTCGGTCTTAGACGTGTTAGCCCATTCGAACCTGCGGGATTCGTAGAGCTACAGCAACTGGCCCCTGCGTACGGCCTACGTTGTGCTAGTCTACAGAAGCTCTATGGACTACTATGCGGAGGCTATATGAGTAAGTCTCAGCGTATGACCAACTGGGAGGCTAGCGTCTTAACTGAGCAGCAACAACATTACGCTGCCCTCGACGCTGTGGCAAGTCTAGAGGTTTATAATCATCTGATGTCGCTTCCTGTACCGGCACCAGCACAATTCGGAGTAGTATATCTATGACAAATAATACCATAGCGGCAGCGATTACACTGTTGCCACGCAAAGAGGAGTCTATCCTGCGCTTTCATCCCTGGGTATTCTCGGGGGCAATAGCCTCTATAGATGGCGAGGTCTATGATGGCGCCCTAGTACGTATCAATAGTCGCAAGGGCGAGCCTCTAGGCGTAGGACACTGGGCCGAGGGCAGTATAGCCGTGCGCATGCTGAGCTTTATTAGTAATGAGGAGATAGATTCTAGCTTCTGGGAGGCACGCCTAAGTGCGGCTCTCTTGCTACGTATACGTGCGGGTTTATTGCGCTCGGCAGCGGCTCCAGAGGGCGAGAATAATGTCTATCGTCTGATACACGGCGAGGGCGATCAGCTACCAGGACTAATTATCGATGTCTATGGCAATACGGCCGTGATGCAGGCGCATAGCATGGGTATGCACTACAGCCGAGAGATAATAGCTACAGCGCTCGTGCGGGTCTATGCCGAGCTCTGTGGAGCCGATACCCTCAGTGCTATATATTATAAGAGTAGCTCCACACTGCCAACACGTACTGCCCGTGAAGAGTGCGAGGATGGCTTTCTCTATGGCCATACCGAGGCTCAGCCTGTGTGGGAGAATGGTATCAAGTTTATGCCCGACTGGTTACGTGGTCAGAAGACGGGCTTTTTCGTAGACCAGAGGGACAATAGAGCTCTGGTAGAGCACTATGCCAAGGACCGAGTATTACTGAATGCATTCTGTTATACGGGCGGTTTCTCACTCTATGCCCTAAGGGGAGGAGCGCAGCAGGTAGACTCGCTCGATAGCTCGGCTAAGGCTATGTATCTGACCGAGGAGCATGTGCGCCTAAACTTCGGCGACTGTCCGCAGCACCATGATATTACGCAGGATGCCTTCGAGTATCTAGAGCAGATGCCCGAGCACAAATACGATATGATAATTCTAGACCCACCCGCCTTCGCCAAGCATCGCAAGGTGCTACGCAATGCCTTAATCGGGTATCGTAGAATCAATGCTCAGGCATTTCGCAAGATTGCCCCTGGAGGCATCTTGTTTACATTCAGTTGCTCTCAGGCGGTGAGCCGAGAGGAGTTCCGTCTAGCAGTCTTCACTGCGGCTGCTGCTTCGGGACGCCATGTGCGTATCCTCCATCAGCTGACACAGCCTCTAGACCACGCCGTTAGTATCTATCACCCCGAGGGTGAGTACCTCAAGGGCCTTGTACTAGCGGTAGACTAATGCAGAATATATAATAGATGTCATCAAAGAATAAAGACGTAGCACAGCTATTCGAACATATTATGAGCAATGATGTTTCACTCTTCCCTATACTACCGTTTGTAGAGCCGGACGAGAGTTTCGACTTGGAGCAACCCGAACCGATAGACGAGTTGCCATTGCTCCCACTACGTAATGTAGTCCTCTTCCCTGGCCAAGTGATACCTGTATCGGTAAGCTCCGAGCGTTCACTACGCCTAGTGCATTGGCTAGAGCAGAGTGGGGGCTACTTCGGAGCTATTACGCAGAGCGTTACTGAGAGTGATAGACCTATACAGCAGGAGCTTTACCCTATTGGGGTAGTGGCTCAGATAGAGGGTGTCAGCGAGACGTTTGACGGCAAGCTCGGCATTACAATACGTGGTTTGCAACGTTTCCGCTTACGCTCGATAACTGGCTACGAGCCGTTTATGACAGCGAAGATAGACCTAATGCCCGAGCAAACGCTCAAGCTAGACCCCGAGTCTCGTGCGCTGATGTCTACACTCAAGGAGAACTTCCTCGAGACGTATCGCATACTAGCTCGTCCTCTGCCCGAGAATTATATCAGCAGGCTGCAGTCGATAGAGCATCTAGGCTTTATCATTAACTTCGTACTAGCCGCTACGAGCATTTCGATAGAGCAACGTCAGATGCTACTCGGGATTGATGACCTCAAGGCACGTGGTATCAAAGTACTGGCTTATCAGCAGGCTGAGCTACAGATGCTTCGTCTGAAGGTCAATCTAGCCGAGAAAGCCAAGAGCGAGATAGAGCGCCATAACAAGGAGTTCTTTCTGCAGCAACAGATTCGTACGATACAGGAAGAATTAGGTACTGGGGATGATGAGCTGGACGAGCTACACAAGCAAGCACAAAGCAAGGGCTGGTCGCCAGACGTACGCAGAATCTTCGATAAGGAGCTGCGTAAAGCAGAGCGTTTACCGCCTCATGCCCCCGAATATGCCATCCAGGTACAGTATCTGCGGACTATCCTAAGCTTGCCCTGGGGGGAGTACACGCAGGACAACTTTGACCTCAAGCGTGCTGAGCGTAAGCTCAATGCCGACCACTATGGGCTCGAGAAGGTGAAAGAGCGTATCCTAGAGCATCTAGCTGTACTCAAACTCAAGAAAGACCACAAGGCGCCTATCATATGCCTCTATGGACCTCCGGGAGTAGGGAAGACTTCGCTGGGTAAGAGCATTGCAGAGAGCCTTGGGCGTAAGTATGTGCGCATCTCGCTCGGAGGCGTGCATGATGAGAGCGAAATACGTGGGCATCGCCGCACCTATATAGGCGCCATGTGTGGGCGTATCATTCAGGGTATTCAGCGGGCGGGGAGTTGCAATCCCGTCTTCGTATTGGATGAAATTGATAAACTAAACGACTCGTACAAGGGCGACCCTGCAGCGGCTCTATTGGAGGTACTAGACCCAGAGCAGAATACAACCTTCCACGATAACTACCTCGACATAGACTTTGACCTGAGCAAGGTGCTATTCATCGCCACTGCGAATAATATCTCGGCACTCTCTCAGCCCCTGCGCGATCGTATGGAATTGATCGAGGTAACGGGCTATACCGCAGAGGAGAAGCATCAGATTGCCAAAAACTACCTCATCCCCAAGGCCATCGAGGAGCATGGGATGGAACAGTATAAACTGAAGTTTACACCAGCTGCTATAGATAAGATGGTCGAGGAATATACCCGTGAGAGCGGAGTGCGTATGCTCGCAAAGCGTGTGGCCGAGATAATGCGTAAGCAAGCCTGGCGTATTGGTCTGAACGAAGCCTTCCCCAAGAGCATCACTCCGAAGCTTGTACGGGAATATCTCGGTAAACCGACCTTCCAGAGGGACCGTTACCAAGGTAACGAATTGCCAGGCGTAGTAGTAGGTCTAGCCTGGACGAGTGTCGGTGGCGATATCCTCTATATAGAGAGCAGTCTGCACAAGGGTACTGATGGCAAACTGATACTAACAGGTAGCCTAGGCGATGTTATGAAGGAAAGTGCTGTACTGGCACTTAGCTACATCCGCACCTATGCCGAGGAGCTTGGCCTCTCTGAGGATGCGCTCAAGGATAAGGCCGTGCATATCCACGTGCCTGAGGGGGCAGTACCCAAGGATGGCCCTAGTGCAGGTATCACGATTACCACCTCATTGGTGTCGGCTATTACGCAGCGACGCGTGCGCCCCGGCATCGCTATGACAGGCGAGATTACACTGCGTGGCAAGGTGTTACCAGTGGGGGGCATCAAGGAGAAGATACTAGCTGCCAAGCGCTCTGGCATCACGGATATTATACTGTGTAAGGAGAACCTAAGAGATATTCAGGAAATTAAAGCTGAGTACCTCGCTGGGCTAAACTTCCACTATGTGGAGACGATACGAGAGGTGCTAGACATTGCACTGATGGAGGGCAATAACCTTGCCCATTAACGTGAGAGTATGCAAAAGAATAGCAGTAACACTAGAGAAGAACGTGCCGAGGTAGTGGCACGTTGTAGGGTGCTTTTTGCGGCCAAACTACATGACTATGGGGCTTCGTGGCGCATTATGCGTCCGCGCTCTGTTACAGACCAG
>CAMBHQ010000117.1 GCA_945867245.1 uncultured Porphyromonas sp. | reverse complement strand
GTGTGAAGGCACTAGGCTCATACACGGCTGTAGTACGCTTCCACAAGGAAGTGGCTGTAGAGCTACCATTCGAGGTAGTGAGCGAGAGCGCTGCTCAGGCTGAGGAAGCTCCCAAGGCTGAGTCTGCTGAATAAGCCCTCGGACTACGAATACACAATCCCCCTGCTGTGCTTAGGCACGGCAGGGGGATTTTTTAGTGGTCGGTGGGCAGTGGCTAGTGGGCAGTGGCTGGTGGGCAGTGGCTAGTGGTCGGTGGCTAGTGGTCGGTGGCTAGTGGTCGGTGGTCAGTGGCTGGTGAGCAGTGGTCAGTGGTCGGTTGCGTGCGCTAGCCCTCTGACCACTAGCCACTGCCCACTGATCACTGCGGGCTTTGCCCGCCCCCAGCTATAACACGATAGCCTTTCGATATGATGGGTCTCTGTATATTATTGTAATTTTGGGCCTTTAACAAAACAAGGATAAATACACAATGATACCAATACCCCCTAGGCTACGCAAGGCCTATACCCCTCCAGAAGTAGAGGCCTATGCCCTGCAACGGCGCTTCAGCCTCATACAATGTGCATCATTAGAGCAGTTTGATGGACTAGATCTAGAGTATATCGAAGACGAAGGCGAGCTCTAATAAGACCCAGTACCACCACAATTAAGACAAAGAAAGATGAGTAAATACCTATACTATTGCTTGCTGTGCCTCGTAGCCCTCGGTGCTACGGCCTGTATGAGCGAGGATGACGCAGCGCAGCACAAGGCCCTTGTAGACCAGCGCGAGTTTGAGCTGCTGTCGGTCGTATCCCATCAGCGGGGGCAGGCTGTCAGCCTGAGCCTAGACCTAGAGCAGAGTGGCGAGGACCTACGCAGCCTACAGTTCAACGAGCAGGGCGCCACTGGCGCTCTGGAGCTCGTTAACGTCGGCACGACCGAGCAGATGCACCTCTTCCTCTACAAGGAGGGTGAGCCTGCCTCGCTCTCTACTGCTACCATCACTTGGCAAGGACGTACCCAGACGAGCATCAAGCTCAATAAGATCGACTTCAACCTCGCCCCTGGCTATAGCTTCCGCACAGGGGATACCTGGCTAGTCGCTGGCATCCTGGGCGGGCAGCTAGACCCACAGACGCGCCGTGTGCAGATGGGGGCGCCTCGCAGTGCCGATGCCGAGCGTGCCTTCCCTGCCAATGCTATGGTCGATATGCCCTATGCCCTCAGCTGGCAGCGCATGAGTATCACACGTGATAATTACGGCGCTATCCCCAAGGCGACACTACAGCCCGTGGGTACGCTGCTGCGCCTGCACTTCTATAGCAATATGATCGAGGACTACACAGCCTCTGCACTACAGCTAGAGACCAATGCCCTGCGTCCTACGGGCACCTTTGACCCTATGGCCGACACGGCTCTGGGCGCTCTACCTGGCTGGACGGCCGAGGAGGCTGACTCTGACACTCCCCTCGTATGGAACTATCGCCTCGGCAACAATGCGCGTAGCCTAACGCTACCTGCCGGAGGGGGCTACGATGCGGGGCGCACGCTCTATCTATGGGCTATGCCGACGGGCGTCCGCGAGCAGAATACCGCTACCACGATACGCCTGAATGTAATAGCTACGGGCCAGTCTGGCACGCCTAGCACCCAGACGACCTACGAGAAGCGGGGGCACCGTACGCTCAAGAGCGGACACAGCTACCGCATAAGCAATGTGCTCACCAGCGAACTAATGATATCTGAGATATACTATCAGTTCTCTAAGTCAAATCAAGACCCAGCCAGTACCAGCCAGCAGAACTACTCCATCGTAGAGCTCTACAACCCTACGGCTAGCGAGATAAACCTCTCGGACTATGCTCTGGCACGTCTTACCTTCGGGGGGGCAGCCTTTAATCATCAATATGTCTATACGACGCAGGGCGACCTAGCAGATATGCGTCTGCACAACCCGCTGAAGGCGCAGATGCTTGCCCTCTCTGCTATCACAGGCTCTATGAATGACCTTAGTGGCTTTAGCGAGCGCATGGGGACACATAGAGCAAGCGCAGACCGATATAAGGTCGTCTATGGTACTCCTGCCCTCAAGCTCGGGCCTGGTCAGACGCTCTTGCTCGGTGCCGATGGCTATATCAATCGAGATATGAAGCCCAGCAAGAATATCGAGCTATTCAATGCGGCCCTAGCTACGAACCCCAACCTAGCTACTAGCCCTACGGCCGTGCAGGGCGTAGAGAAGCATTACTATCCACGTGCAGGCATGCAGATAGACTCTGCTGTGCGTGCAGGCTATGCCCAGTCGATGGTCGCCATGGATAACGGCCGTTACACCAAGTTAGCCCCATCCAATACCTCGGGTGCTGGCGTCCTATTGATGGATAATGGCGATGGTATTGCCCTCTTTAAGCGTATCTATACAGCTAATGGAGGGCGAGAGCTACAGCTCGTAGATATTACCTCGCCCGTAGGGGATGCTGCAGCCTCGACAGCCTATCGACAGAAGCTCCTCAGCGAGTACAATAGGCAGGTCAAGACCCCTATTGGCGCTCTAGTAACACAGGATGCTATTGCTTACTCTATCGTACGTACTGCCAAGTCGAGCTTCCCACGCCCTCAGCTCGATGCTGATGAGTGGCAGGTGGCCGTGAGCGAGAACGGTGGTGTCAAGAGCCTCGGCACACGTTATTATGTGGCGGGCCTCAGCCCCTTCGCCCCAGAGTACACGGGTTATAATACGAGCAATAACCCCCAGGGGCTACCCTTCTGGGGCAATCGTAGCTTCACACCTGCAACTAAACAATGGGATAAATTACCTGGTGTGGGCCAAAATAGCTTTACGGATGGCATAACGATGGCGCCTAGTTACGAGCGCATACCTGTGGTACGAGCCACAAGTACGCGTATAGGTAGCCCCAATCGAGATATTCGCAAATCTTACGATGGAGACCTTACTACTTACTACGAGGCCCCTCGTAATGCCGACGCTAGCGTGTGGCCCGCTAGGCTGGTATATACATTCGATGCTCCTGCGCTACTAGACCATATCAAGTACTATCCAGGACAACAGAATGGTAGCTTCGGCATGACGCATATCGAGGTGGAGTACGAGGACGGTAGTACGAGCCGTGTCCTCAGCAAAGATTTGGCTGCTACCAATGAGACGAAGTATATCCGTTGGGACGGCATCTCTAGTCGTAAGATCAAGTCGGTTACTTTCATCGTCGATCATGCCTATTACAAGATGCTCTCTGTACAGGAGATGGAGTTTATGCGTGCATCGCTAGACCTCTCGCATATCTTCGAGGATGCAGCATATAGCCGTCTGCGTAGTGGTATTACTTACAAAGACATAATGGCTATCCCCGACCTATTCTATCGAGAGATGGCACGGCAGATGTATCAGGGGACTTATCCACGTGAGTTTCGTATAGCCGATTATCAGAGCTATCCCAACCCCGATAGGGCACGTGCGGCCAACCTTACGCAGTTCCCATTGTCATTATTCGACAACCCTACGGGCATCTCGGTGCAGAAGGATGAGCGTATCCTCGTCTTCGTTGATAATCCTAGCGGTAATCCGCTGCGTATTGCAGTACAGGACTTTTTCGCCCAGCGTAGCGATACAGATCACTATACGGCTTATGTACTCAATCATGGGGTCAATGTGATTACCCCCAATCGCTCAGGTCTACTCTATCTGCTCTATCATAGCAATGATACGGAGCGTAATACCCTGCCCCAAGTGCGTGTACATATCGCAGGGGGTAAGGTCAATGGCTACTACGATAGTCAGAACCCCAAGCATCAGGGCCGCTGGGCGGAACTACTCGCTAAGGCTGTAGACCCACACTTCGATGTGATGAGCGAGAATATACACCTCGTCTATCCGACGCAGAAGTTTCGCAGTCTAGTCCCTGACCCCTTACCGCTACTGGATATCTACGAGCGTATCCTTAGGGCTGAGTGGGAGTTGATGGGGCTATATAAGTACAACAGGCTTTTCCGCAATCGCCTAGAGAGCCGTGTGATACATGATGACCCAGCCTTAGGCTTCTTCGAGCTATACGCCTATTATTACCGAACGGCCTTCCACAATCGTATTGTAGATAACTATATGCGTCCTCAGTCCCTCAGTACCGGAGTGTGGGGTCTAGCGCACGAGATAGGACACGTGCACCAGACCACAGGGCTCAACTGGGGCGGTATGAGAGAGGTTACGGTGAATATCTTCGCCGCTTATGTGCAGTTCGTAACGCTTGGCAACCC
>CAMBHQ010000116.1 GCA_945867245.1 uncultured Porphyromonas sp. | reverse complement strand
TACTTATCGCGGCCTTCGCAGCACTGCGCCTAGCGAAGTTTAATAACGACACTCGCCAGACGACCAGCTTCCTGGGGACACCCGTACCGAGTAATGCCCTCTTTTGGATTGGTCTACAGGCTATCGTACCACAGATGCAACTCATGCTCGGTCAGCAGACGATGCTATTTATCGTCTACGGACTGGTACTACTCTTCTGCTTCCTTATGGTGAGCGACCTACCGATGTTCTCCTTCAAGCTACAGAAGGGTCAGTCAGTCCTCCCACAGGTGGCCCTAGTGGTCATCTCGGCAGGCGCTATCATCCTGCTCGGCATTTTTGGCTGTGCTATAGCTATAGTGGCATATATATTGCTCTCGCTACTGTGTAATATCCGACGCAATTAAGCGGATACGACCAGAGTTAGATAAATGTATATAGAAACAAGTTTTAGTACTACCCATGTTTGACCTCATCCTGCTACTAGTCCTCGGAGCGATACTGCTCTTCGTCTTCTCCTCCAGCGTACGTGCCTGGGTGCTCTCGTGGTTCCTACAGCGCATACAGCGACAGATGCAACGCCAGATGGAGGAGCAGATGCGCGCACAGGGAGGCCCCAGAGGCAGTCGAGGGCAAGGTGCTAGTAGCCAGCAAGGACGCCAATCGGCAGAGGAGCATCGCCCGCACGCCTCGGGCAAGCTCGACATGGGCGATATCGAGGCTAAGAAGTTTGATACCCCACGGAGCGAAGACTACGTAGACTTCGAGGAGCTCCCCAAGTAATCCCACCAATGGCCGTCTGGCAGCTAAGTAATAAGATTGTACATAGGCTCAGGATAGCGGGCATAACGCTCGCTATCCTGGGCTTTTTGTATTTCTTGCCCTCGTGGCTACTGATGCTGCCCAGCGTACAACGCTGGATAGGCGAGCAGACGAGCCAGGAGCTCGGCAAGCTCCTCGGCACACCCGTCCAAATAGAACGTGTAGACCTCGACGGATGGCGTCTACTTAGCCTCGAGAGCGTCCTAATACTAGACAGCCTACAGCGCCCCGCCCTAAGCGCAAGCCAAATAACAGCAGGCATCGAGCTAGAGAAGATACTGACGAGCAATCACGTGCGTATCAATGCCCTACGCTTCTTTGACCTAGGTCTACTCATCGACATAGATAGTGTCAGCGGGCGCAGTAATATACAGCCGATTATCGACGCCCTCTCTAGCGACAGCGACGAGCCTAGCCGACTCACCCTAGACCTGCACAACATCCTCATCCGCAATGCCTCGCTACGTCTACTCAGCAGTGGACGGGAGCGCGAACGCATTAGCGACCTCGACCTGAGGATGAGCCAGCTACTGATTGCTCCGGACAGCCTCAAGGCCACACTCGATGAGCTGAAGTTTAGCACGGCCTCGGGCTTTAGCCTACAGGACATCACAGCCAAGCTAAGCCTACACCAGCAGGACCTACACCTCTCCGACATCGAGCTATACCTACCCCATAGCTACGCCGATATACCCGAGCTAAGACTCGACCTCGGGCGTCGTGGCCTCGGTCTCATAGAGCAGCTGCGCCTGCGTGGCCTTAGCCTATCCATCCAAGACCTCAGCCCCCTCTACCCTCCACTACGACAAGTGCAGGGCGACACGCTACGCCTCAGCACAGAGGTACAGCGCCTAGGTGAGGCCCTCAGCATCAAAGACCTAGAGGCCAGCTTCGCCGATAAGCTCTACCTACAGGCCTCTACGAGTATCAGCCTAGACAGCAACGGACGCAGCGAGGCCCTAGACCTAGACATCGCCCGCTTACTGCTAGACGCCTCTATCGCCCAGGAGTTACCCCGATACATCCCGATCCTAGAGAGCAGTCGCGAGCTCCTCGGCAAGTTCACAGCCTTAGGCCAAATATCCTACATAGGCCACGCCAACTGGCAGCGCTCAGGCGAACTGACACTCGGCGGTGTCCTCAATAGCGAACTCGGACGACTACAATTCAGTGCTGAGCAACAGAGCCTCGACGCCCGAAAGCTCATAGCCCTCAATGCCCAAACCTCGGGCTTCCGCCTAGAGCCCCTCCTCGGGCCCGACTTCGGCAACATGCGTGGCGAACTAAACGCCGACTTACAGCTCCCCGAGGGGGCACAGGTCCCTAGCGGTACTGCCCACCTACAGCTAGCACAGCTCGATTGGCAAGGACAGCAGTACAGACAGGTCGATGCCCGCATAAGTGGCGGAGGCGAGCAACCCTATGCCCTCCAGCTAGCCAGTAGTGATGCCTCCTTCCCCCTCAAACTAGATGGTAGCTTCCGCCTGCGTGGGCAAGAGCTACGAGATATACAGGCCTCTATACGAGGGGAGCAGATAGCGCTCGGACGATGGGTGCAGGGTGTGGAGGAGCTTAGCATCGATGGAGATATCCGGCTACGTAGCCTAGACCTATCGGAGCTCGCTGGTAATGCCAAGCTCCGCCTACTCGCCCTCAAAGTCAAAGGCCGTGAACTGAAGCTCGACAACACGGAGCTAAGCCTCGACAGGGCCGAGGGCCGTAGCAGTCTACACCTAGTTAGCCCTTGGGCGAAGGTCCTCCTATGGGGACACTACGACCCCAAGACCCTCATCGACGATGCTCGGGCTACACTAATGGCACAGGTCCCCGTACTGGCACCCCTAGCGCCCAAGCGTGCTAGGGCCAATACCCGTGCCGAACTATCTGCCGAGCTCGACAGCATCCCTCAGCCTATACGCGAGCTACTAGGGCTCCCCCTACAGCTCGGGCATAAGGTCTCGCTCAACGCCTCGCTCGATGCTAGCAGAGACAGTATAGGGCTCATCCTCCATAGCCCCGAGGCACGCATCGGCCAACACCGCATCGAGGGCTTAGAGCTCCGCCTACAGGACCATCGGCTAAGCGCAGAGGGCAATGCCTACCTCTATGGCGGTACCCAACTCATCGGCACACAGATAGGTCTCTCGGCTCGCGGTAACGACCTTCGCTTCTCTGCCAATCTGGGTCGTGATGCCGAGGGTAGCCAGCACGGCATCATCAGCATAGCCAGCCAGTTATCGACCACCGACGACAAGCCTCTACGTAGCCTTAGAGACCTCAGAGCTCGTGTAGCCGTCGAGCAGAGCAAGGTGCGCATACACACGGCCTTCTGGGATATTGCCCCCGCCAGCATCCTCTACGCAGGAGGCCTCCTGCAGGTAGAGGGACTACAGCTATCGACCACAGGCAGACGGCTTGCTATCGAGGGCGGAATAGGCAACTGGGCCAACCATAATGGGCTGAGCATACAGCTCGAGAACATCAACCTGCGCTATATCCTAGAGGCTGCGGGCGTTTACTTCGACCTCCTCGACACAGACCTCAGTGGCACCATCAACGCCCAGATACGTGACGAGCAACTCTACGCTACCGCAGCCGTACGCAGTCCACACTTCTACGTCAATAAGCAAGACATAGGGGGGGTAGACCTGGCCCTAGACTTCAACACCCAAGACCTGAATATCAACCTCCGTGGAGATGTCCTACAGAGCCACGGCGGAGGCAGCAAGGTACAGGGCTGGATAAAGCCTGCCAATGGCGCGGGGCTAGACCTTAGTTTCGATGCTCAGGCCCTAGACCTACGCTTCATCGGTAGCTTTATGGATGGCATCTTCTCCCGCCTAGAGGGCTATGGCACGGGCCGAGCACGCCTGCACGGACTCTTCGAGCAGGGCGTAACCGTCTCGGGAGACGCCGATATCAAGCGTGGCCGTATAGGGGTGCTTGCCCTCGGCACAGAGTACCACTTCGAGCATCGTCTACAGCTCAGCGATACCCGCATAGACCTAGAGGGCATACGCCTCTACGACGACGAGGGCAACTCTGGGCTATTACATGGCTACGTAGAGCATCGCTACTTCGATGACTTCGACATCCAGCTCTCGGGCGACCACCTACAGCGACTCAAGGTCTTGCAGACTACTAGCCCCAAGCTTATGCCTGCCTATGGCAAGGCTTATGCTAGCGGACGTGCCTCGATGACAGGTAGCGATAGCAAACTCCTCGTACAGGTAGACCTCACGAGCGAGGAGGGTACGGATGTCATGCTTGACTTCAATACCATCTCGGCAGGACGAGACGAGGGACTAATGCGCTTCGTCCGTCTTCGCCCCGACAGCCTAGCCCCTACTACCGACAGTCTACCTCAGACCGAGCCGAGCCTATCGAGCATCATCGACCTCAAGCTCAAGCTCAATATCACCCCCGAAGCCCGTCTAGCCATGCGCCTCGGAGAGGATAATAAGAGTATTCTGCGTGGACGT
>CAMBHQ010000115.1 GCA_945867245.1 uncultured Porphyromonas sp. | reverse complement strand
GTTGTTGCGGTCCGCCGGCTTCTCTAGGACGGCATCAGGTCTAGGCTCATAGGTGTATATACCTAGGAGCGGGTCGATTCCCCGCACTTTGCCCGAGAATATAGCTCCTAGAGGATAGCCCTCGTAGCGGTCTGTGTAGAGACCAGACTGAGGAGGAGCGAAGCGGAGTAGCTTATTGCGGTTGTATGATAGGTTTGCCGAGGCGGATAGCTTCCAGTCCTTGCTGTCGAGGATACGCCCTGCGAGCGTTAGCTCGATACCTTGGTTCAGTAGCTCGCTAGTATTGAACTTTTGGCTAGCAAAGCCCGTGGTGTAAGCGATCGTAATATCTGAGACAGCGTCATAGGTATGGCGGTCATACACCTCGACTCCCAGTCGCAATCTATCGTCGAAGAGCCCAAGGTCTAGGCCGACCTTAGCATCTCTGGTCTTCTCCCAGCGCAGATGTGGGTTGGGCGCATTCTTTATCCAGCCTATACGATAGTAGTCATCGTCAGTGCGCCGGAAGCTACTGCGATAATCCATAATTAGCTGAGGGTAAACACTGCGGTTGATATTCCCAGTATAGCCGACAGCGCTGCGTAGGCTGAGTGTACTGATGACTTTGCGTAGAGGCTTCATAAAGCCTTCCTTATCTATATGCCAAGCTAGACCAAAAGAGCCTGTCGGATTGAATTGCTCTTGGCTTCCGAAGTTGTTGGAGCCGTCTATACGAGCTGTTAGACTCGCTACATATCGGCTGTCGTAACTATAGTCGATAGAGCCGTAGAATGAGGCAAAGGCGCTCTCGTCTATACCTTGTCCTGAGAGCATATCCATCAGCTGAGCATACGAGAGCAAGCGGCTATAGTCGACGTTGCCCCCCTCGGGATAAGTAGGCATAGCAGAGTTGCCCGAGATGGGGTCGTAGCCGTAGCGCTTGGCGTAGATACTCTTGGCAAACTGTCCGCGGATCTCACTCCCGGCAAGGGCATTGAGCCAGTGCTTCTCTCCGAAGGTATTGCTATAGGTCAGCTGAGCTCGGAGGTTATAGTTGAGGTTGTAAGCTGAGCTCTGGGAGATAGAGCTGTACGTGCGGCTGGTATTATCGTCTCCGAAGGGCCTATCGAGCCATGCTGCATAGGTATCCTTGTCGTTGAAGTTCTCGGACTGGCTGCCCACATAGCCGTAAGAAGCCAAGGCCGTGAAAGTCAAGGGCTGGCTTATCTTATAGCTCAGGTTGGCTATAGCCGTTGCGGTCAGGTTCTTGCTCTGCGAAGAGGTCTTGTGTAGCTCTCGCATGATGCTCAGACCATTGGGCGGTATGGTATTGTCGTATCCTCCGTTTATCTTGTTTAGCAGTCGGTAGGTGCCATCGGTAGCCCAGGAGCCATCATCATTGTAAGGACGCTCGTAGGGATTGGCGAAGTAGGCGTAGCTAAACGGGTCTACATACAGCGATGGCGATTCGCTATCCTGCATACTGACGTCTAGCGAGAGCCCTAGCTTGAGCCTATCATTAGGTTTGATGTCGAGCTTGGCGTTGACATTGTAGCGGCTATAGTCATTGCCTTTGAGCAAGCCTTTGTTGTCGCTATAGCCTAGTGAGACGTAGTACGTATTGCGCTCAGAGCCTCCAGAGAGTGATAGATAGTGGCTCTGGGAGAGACTCTGCCTAAAGATCTCATTAAACCAGTCGGTAGTATGCGTGCCTAGACGGCTGATCTCTTGGTCTTGGGCTGCTTTGTCGAGCCCGGCATATGGGCCGTAGCCAGACCGTATCATACCGACTACACCGATAACGGGGTAATATCCGCCCTCGGCGAAGCCTTTGGCCGAGTATTCGTCCCATAGTTCTTGCTCCCAAGCGAGCTTCTCGGGGGAGTTCATCAGGCTAAGAGTACGTGGTGGACGACTCACCAATGATAGATTGGTAGAGTAGTTCACGCTCATCTTGCCTTGCTGTCCTCGCTTGGTCGTTACGACTATAACTCCACCGGCTGCTCTAGAGCCATAGATGGCGGCAGCCGAAGCATCTTTGAGGACAGAGATAGAGGCTATATCATTAGGGTTAATGCCCGAGATGCCATTGGCAAAGATGTCGCTGAAGTCCTGAGAGAGTACTCGGTCCTGCGAAATCTTGGGTATGTCCCTCTGCATCGGTACCCCGTCTATCACCCACAGAGGCTCTGCGTTTCCTGTGAGCGTGTTGGTCCCTCGGATACGTATCTTGGCGGCCTCGCCTGGGCGACCAGAGACAGACTTTACGTCCACCCCTGTGAGCTTGCCCTGCAGCAAGCCATCGACACCTGATAGTGGGGTCGATTTTAGTTCGTCGGCAGCTAGGCGTGCTAGAGACCCTGTACTGCGCCTCTGTGTAGTCGTGGAGTATCCCGTAATAACGACTTGGTCAAGCGCCGATACGGCATCCTCTAGGATGATCTGGCCACTGAGGTTCTTACGGACAGTAACTGTCCGCTTTTTCATCCCCGTGAAAGAGAATGTTATGGTCGCTTCTCTATCTAGAGCAAAGGCGATACGCCCATTCTTATCGGCTACAGCTCCGCCACGTTCGCCCTCTATCTGAGCGGTGGCACCTGGTAGCGGTAGCCCTGCGTTATCAACAATGGTTACGCTGACTTGTATCCTCTTGCGTACGTTTTGGGTACTCTGCTGTGCCTCAGCCATCGGAATAAGGACAGAGGATAGAGCAAGACTACAAGCCGACATGACACATAGATGTCTAAGTCTTTTCATATTAGTACTGATTGCTATTTATGATGGATTATGTCTATTCCCTTGATATCTACCCCGAGCAAGTGCTGGGCGAAGTAGTAGCGGATAAGGTTGTAGTAGTAGGGGCTATCTAGGTCGTGTCGTTTGCCAGGGAATACAAACATATCGAAGCGCTTCCCTGCCTTGATAAGGGCATCCGCAAGGCGTAGCGTAGAGCCTGGTACTACGTTGTTATCCATATCGCCATAGGCGAGCATCAGTTTGCCCTCTAGTCGGGGTGCCAGCTCAATGTTTGTTGGGATAGGCTTGCGTCCATCGAAGATTTCTCCCCACCAGCGTATATAGATATTGTTGTCGTGGTTGCCCGAGGCCGCGAAGCCTACTTTGTAAAGCTCCGGATAGGTACACATAGCTGCGACAGTCTGAAAAGCCCCTCCCGAATGCCCATATATGCCGACTCTATCGAGGTCAATGAAAGAGTAGCGCCTAGCCAGAGTCTCAATGCTGTGCTTGTCGTCTGCCAGAGGATAATCGCGTAGGTTGTTGTGGGCAAAGCTATAGAATGCCCGCCCTCTCAGAGGAGAACTACCTCTCGAGGGGATATTTATTACTACGAAGCCCATCTCGGCAAGGCTCTGGTTGCCATTGTCATCGAGGCTAAATTCTCGGGGTATTAGGTCTGTCTGCGGCCCTGGATATACATTCGAGATAAGCGGGTAGCGCTTAGCAGAGTCTAGGTCTTGCGGCAGATACATTAGGCCGTAGAGTGGGGTAGTGCCATCCGAGGCCAGTAGCTCAATCAGCCTAGGAGGGGTCCACCCTGCGCTGAGGAGCAAAGACCTGTCGACACGCCCTAGCTCCACACTCCGTCGGCTGTGGGCGATGGCCCCCATCCGCCATACAGGAGGCATATCCATCCGAGAGTATTTGTCTACGTAATACCTCCCGTCTGGGGACAGCTCCAGCTCGTGCGTGGCATCCTCGGGGGTTAATAGTCTCTGCCCTCTACCGTCTAGCCCTACCTCGTAATAATATCTGTAGTAGGGGTTGCGGGCTTGCGCCCCACCATAGGCTGCGAATATCATACGGCCTCGGGTCTCGTCTATATGTAGGATTGCGCCTGCTACCATCTGATCGCCCTGCGAGACCTGACGGCAGCGTTTGCCGTCAGGCGAGTATAGATAGTAGTGGCCGTAACCTGTGCGCTCACTCCACCAGAGGATACGCCCATCGCTAAGTATACGGTAGGAAAACAACTGGCTATTGAGGTAGGGCTTATTCACCTCGTGAATGATCTCGCTGATGCGCCCATTGCTAAGGTCTATGCGACATAGGTCTATGCTGTCTGTCGCCCGAGAGCTACGTGTGAAGTAGAGCCCCCCTTGATATTCCTTAGGGTTTAGTTTTACCTCCTGATCGGGATACTTGTCTATGCTCAAGTACTGTGCTAGGCTGTCTGTCGTAGCCCTAGCATTGTAGTACAAGATATAGCTACGGGCAGCCTCTGGCTCATTGGGCATAGGCATCTTGAATACCTTGGCCCTCGGGCGTGGTCTGGCCAGCCAATCCGTAAGGGTATCCTCTGCTAGACTGGAGTCATCCGTGCGG
>CAMBHQ010000114.1 GCA_945867245.1 uncultured Porphyromonas sp. | reverse complement strand
TATGCCCCGAGCATATCGCCTATGAGTTTGTGTCCCTCACATACGAATAGCCCGAGGCGTTGTCGCTCGCGTGAGCGTTGTAGGTCGTGTATTTGCTTGAGTTCGGCTTTGGTTAGCATAATTATAGTTCGACGTTCACCTCCTTGAATGTATAGGTACGCAGTTCGCCCTCTTCGGTCGCTAGTACATCCTTGATCTCAGCCAAGAAGACTCCGTTTGCATCTCGATACTTATGCAAGCCTCGACGACGGAATAGGCGAGACATACAGCGCTGGTGCACCTCGCTATAATTGCCCATCAGGAAGGGCTCTATCATAAAGCCAAAGCGCTTCATGATACGTGCGTGGACAGCCTCTAGGTCGTAGCACTCGCCCGTTATCTGGCGTAGCGAGATCGGATTAGGTATATCCTCAGGGAAGGACTCCTCGTTGATATTGATACCAATCCCCACCACAGAGTAATCGATATGAGTGCCCGTTATACTATGCTCGATGAGGATGCCTGCTATCTTGCGCTCCTCGTAGTATATATCGTTGGGCCACTTGATCGAGAGTAGAGACTTTTTCTCCTCTGGTAGGTAGCGTGCTAGGGTCTTCATCACCCCATAGGCGGCTAGCTCGCTGACGGCATACTGCTCAGAGGCCAGTAGACCCGAGGAGCGTATCAGGAAGCTAAAGGTCAGGCTCTGCCTTTCCTCTGAGTGCCAGCTATTACCACGCTGACCGCGCCCCGCTGTTTGACGCTGTACAATGACTGAGTAGAGCTGTGGCAGCTCCCTATCGTGCTGCGCTAGCTCGAATAGCGTGCTGTTGCTGCTGAGAGCTTCCTCTACAATGAGCGGATTAGGCTTAGACGTATTCATGCTACTTCGTTATTATATGAGTGGATTGTGTACTTATGCCCCTGTGCTGAGTGCCTTGCGTTCGCGCTTGGTGAGCTTAGCCCAGACGAGGTCGTAGGAGTGCTGGACGAGCTCTCCGAGGAGGCTATCCGGCAGCTCGCGACGCAGATAGACGGTGTTCCAGTGCTGTTTGTTGAGGTGATAGCCTGGCACGATAGAGTCGTAACGCATCCTCAGCTCTACGGCACGCTCGGGGTCGCATTTGAGCGAGATACAGGACTCCTCGGAGAGCAACGAGATAATCGCGAAGACTTTGCTCCCTACCTTCACGACCAAATGTTCCTCTCCGAAGGGAAAGGACTCCGTTACGTAGGGTAGTGATAGATAAAAAGACCTTAGATCCTCAATATTCATAGATTATCTGTATTTTTGTCTCTGTCCTACAGGGCGTATTATTGCCAAGCAGTTAGATAACGAACAAAAGTAATGAAAAAACTAGTCTTTGCCACTAACAACAAGCACAAGCTCGAGGAAATACGCAGCATCCTCGCTGGCCGTATAGAGGTCGTAAGCCTCAGCGACATCAACTGTTACGACGAGATACCAGAGACGGCCGACACGCTAGAGGGGAATGCCCTCATCAAAGCTAGGTATATATACGAGCGCTATCAGATGTACTGCTTTGCTGACGACACAGGTCTAGAGGTCGATGCCCTCGATGGGCGTCCAGGGGTCTACTCGGCACGCTATGCAGGCGAGGGCTGTAGCTTCGCCGACAATGTCAATAAGATGCTCCGAGAGCTCGAGGGCGTAGCAGAGCCACGCAGGGCTGCTTTTCGCACCGTTATTGCCCTTATCGACGAATCGGGCGAGCACCTCTTCGAGGGGCGTGTCGCTGGGGATATACTCACCGCTGCCGAGGGCACAGGGGGCTTCGGATACGACCCTATATTCCGTCCCGAGGGCTACCAAGCGAGCTTCGCTAGCCTAGGCGACGAGGTCAAGAACCGCATCAGCCATCGCGCCCGAGCCACAGAGGCTCTAGCCGAGTACCTCCTAGCACAAGCCTAAGCCCCTAAGCTCACGATATGCTACGCTACATCTACTACCCCTATTACATCCTCATCGGTGGGCCACTATTCATCCTGTCCACTATTATCACCACTACCACTATTATTATAGCTTGCTACCTCGGCTTTGGCGACTGGGCCACACGCTGGCCAGGCTTCGTCTGGAGTCGCCTTGCCCTGTGGCTACACTGGTCGCCCATCACTATCGTGGGGCGCGAGCACCTACCCAAGCAAGGCGAGACCTATGTGGTCATCGCCAACCATCAGAGTATGTTCGACATTTTCGCTCTGTATGGCTATGTACAGTTGCCATTCAAGTGGGTGCTCAAGGAGGAGCTACGCCGTATGCCCTTCATCGGTAAGGCCTGCGAGGCTGCACGCTTCATCTTCGTAGACGACAGCAAGCCATCGTCCATAGCGCAGACTATGGAGGAGGGCAAGGCCACACTAGAGAGCGGACACTCCATCTTCATATTCCCCGAGGGTAGCCGTACGCTAGATGGCAAGGTAGCCCGCTTCAAAAAGGGTGCCTTCGTGATGGCTAATGAGCTCGGAGTACCCCTACTGCCCGTGACCATAGACGGAGCGTATCAGATCCTCAAGCGTGGCCATTGGTTCCCTCATCCGCACCCTATTACGCTGACCATACACCCCCCCTTCTCGGTGGCGGACTGTGGCGAATATCCTGCGAGTCTAGCAGCGGCTACTCGCCGTGCTCAGCAGACAATAACAGCAGCTCTAAATACTCAATAAATCACCAATTCGTATATGCTCCAGAGAATCATCACCCTCTCTCTAGCCACTTGTCTGGCCTCCTCGGCACTCGTGGCACAGTCGGCTAGCGAACCGACCCTCAATCCCCTAGTACAGCAGCATACCCTCGGCACACAGAGCATCTCGGCGCCCAGCGCCTTCGCTCTGCGTGCCGATGCCTCGCGCACAGGCTCGTACCCCCTACGTAACCTCGCCTCGTGGGCCAAGCTACACACAGGCAAAGCCACCCCAGGCATCCTCCCCCTCAGTATCGGAGTGCGTGGCGACAAGGCTATCCGCTCGGTCGCTAAGCATATCCCCAATCGTGCCGAGGGCTACTACCTATCAGTCGATGCCAAAGGCGTTACCATAGCGGGGCACGATGAGCGAGGGCTCTTCTACGGCCTACAGACTCTGCGCCAGATGCTAGCGGATGGGCGCCTGACGCTCGGCAGTGTGACGGACTATCCCGATGTCCCCTACCGTGGCGTGGTCGAGGGCTTCTACGGCACGCCATGGAGCTACGAAGACCGCCTCAGCCAACTCGACTTCTACGGCCGTAATAAGCTCAATGTCTATATCTACGGCCCTAAGGATGACCCCTATCACAGCGTCCCCAACTGGCGCAAGCCCTACCCTGCGGACGAAGCCAAGCAGATACAGAGCCTCGTCCGTAGAGCACACGACAATGGCGTTATCTTCTACTGGGCTATTCACCCAGGACAGGATATTAAGTGGAACGATGAGGACCGCGATACCCTAATCAAGAAGTTCGAGGCGATGTACGAGCTAGGCGTGCGAGGCTTCGCTGTCTTTTTCGACGATATCTCTGGCGAAGGCACCAAGGCAGACAAGCAGGCCGAGCTCCTCAATTACATCGACGAGCACTTCGTTAAGCCCAAAAAGGACGTGGCACCGCTCATCATGTGCCCCACCGAGTACAACAAGTCGTGGTCCAATATCGCCAAAGGCTACCTTCCTACCCTAGGTGATAAACTCAATAAGGGTATAGAGATTATGTGGACGGGCAATAGAGTAGTGGCTACGCTAGACAAACCCGATGTAGAGTGGATTAATCAGCACATCAAGCGCAAGGCCTACGTATGGTTCAACTTCCCCGTATCAGACTTCGTGCGCAACCGCCTACTACTAGGCGAGACCTATGGCAACTCCCTAGAGATTGCCGATATGCTATCGGGCTTCCTATCCAACCCTATGGAGCACGCCGAGAGCAGCAAGATTGCCCTCTACTCCGTAGCCGACTACACCTGGAACATGAAGGCCTACGATGCCCGTAGTTCTTGGCTACGTGCTATGCCCGAGGTATTACCCGAGGCCCCCGAGGCGCTACGCATCTTCGCCGAGCACTCCTCCGCCCTCGGGGAGAACGGACACCGCTTCGACCGTGAGGAGAGCCGTGAGTTACAGCCCGAGCTCAAGCGTCTACGCGAGGGTTCAGCCAGCAGAGAGGATATCCAGCGGATCATAGAGGAGTGCCGTGCCATACGTCGGGCCGCCAACCGCCTACTAGCCACACAGAGCAACCCTAATATGATTGACGAGATGAAGCCTTGGCTACAGATGGCTAGACTCGTGGCTGAGTATGGCGAGCATATCCTAACGATAACGAGCGAGACAAGCAAGAACTTCCCTGCGGACTATGAGGACGCTAGGGCGCTACAGCGTATGATGTATCTCCTCGATACC
>CAMBHQ010000113.1 GCA_945867245.1 uncultured Porphyromonas sp. | reverse complement strand
GTTTCTCGGCCCATAGAGACTTCCTGCGCAATCAGCCCTTTACCGCCGTACAGGATCAGCTGGTGGCAGAGATGACCGAGGATATTGTCAAGCAAATCTTCAACGCTACCGTCGAGAACTGGTAGCCTAGCTGCCTGCTCTATAGCCCGCCTATTGATGCTATGACCAAGCAAGAGCTATATCACCTACTGCGTCAGCCCGAGGATATCACTCGGGCGCATATCCCTACGCTCGAGCGTCTGATGGAGGCCTATCCCTATGCCTCTAGCTTCGTCTTCCTGTATCTATATGCCTTGGCACGTACCGAGGACATACGCTACGAGGCCGAGCTCAAGCGCCTAGCCGTCTATCTGCCTAGCCGTGAGCGTCTCTTCCGCTTGGTCTATGGCTATCCGCTGCGCGCTACGGAGCAGGCGGAGACGGGGAGCGAGGTCGAGGGCTTCGAGCTCATCGACAACTTCCTAGAGGGAGCACGTCGTGCGGGCGAAGACCTCGGGGGCGACTTGCCCTACGAAGCGGGCGAGGGTGGCGACTACTTCGCAGGGCTAGAGGCTAAGGCCTCCGAGCCTAAGGAGGCGGAGCTCGACACCTTGCTGCCGACAGAGCCACGCAGCCCTCAGCCCCCTGCGCCAGCACAGCGTGGCGAGGACGAGCCTAGCGAAGGGCTCATCACCGAGACCTTGGCGAGAATCTACATTCAGCAGGGCAAATACGAGCGGGCGCTGCGCATTCTGGAGGACTTATATTTGCATTATCCCGAGAAAAATCGTTACTTTGCAGACCAAATACGCTTCTTACAGCGTCTGGTACACAACAATAAAGAGAATAAAGCAAGCAAGATATAATGACGACTCTTATTTCCATTCTACTTGTACTGGCCTCGATTGCACTCGTGCTCGTGGTTATCGTACAGAAGTCCAAAGGCGGCGGCCTAGCGGCTGGTTTCAGTGGCGCACACAATATCATGGGCGTTCGCCAGTCTAATAACGCTATCGAGCAGGCTACTTGGTACCTCATCGCCACTATTATGGTGCTCTGCATCGCTTATACCGCTTTCGATGGCAAGGGTAACGCTGGTAGCAAGACTCTACAACAGCAGATAGAGCAGAAGGCTAAGGAGCAGAAGCTCCCCACAGTCCCCAGCGCTATCGGTGGTGGACAGCCTACGCAGACCACGGCACAGCCTACAGCGCCCTCGACACCTGCTACAGAGGGAGCTACCTCGGCGCCTGCCGCACAGCCTACGGCACCTGCGCAGCCTGCCCAGTAAACGCACAGGGCTAGCGCCTTGGCCTGGCCCTATTCCCAGCGAGGGGGACGACCGATATAACTTCGGTTGTCCCCCTCTGTGTTTTTCTTTTTAGTGGTCGGTGAGCAGTGGTCAGTGGTCAGTGTCGGTGCAGACCTACTGACCACTGCATACTAGCCACTGATCACTATCCACCGCCCACTGATTACTATCTATCTCATGAATACCCCCTACCAAGTACAAGACCTCCTCGTCGCTATGGGCGTCAAGAAGTATCAGACGCCCCTGCCCAAGCTCATCCTACTAGGCCTACTAGCAGGGATATACATCGCTATGGGCGGATTGCTCTCGACACTCGCAGCAAGCGGTACAGCAGGCCTAGGAGCCGAGAATCCTATCTTGCCACGTCTTTTGGCGGGTGCTACCTTCCCGCTGGGGCTGATGCTCGTTGTCCTCGTGGGTGCCGAGCTCTTCACCGGCAACACCGCCTATCTAATGCCTGCCACGCTACGGGGCGACATCCCACGGACTTATTTCCTGCGCAACTGGCTCGTCGTATATCTGGCGAACTTCGCCGGAGCGCTCCTCTTCGATTACTTCATCGTCTACCAGACGGGCGTGCTGTCGCCCGAGGCCTTCCAGAGCTATATCCTCAAGGTAGCCACTGCCAAGGTTTCGCAGCCGTGGTGGCAGGTATTCTGGCGAGGGGTCGGGGCTAATTGGCTGGTCTGTCTAGCCGTCTTCCTCGGGCTGAGCGGGCGCTCTATGGCCGGACGACTCATGGGTATATGGTGGCCTGTGATGGCCTTCGTGGCGATGGGCTTCGAGCACTCTATTGCTAATATGTTTTATCTGCCTAGTGCTATGCTCTATGGCTCGGAGGTCAGCTGGACTGCCTTCCTCATCGACAACCTCGTCCCCGCTACGCTGGGTAACATCGTGGGCGGTGCGCTCCTAGTGGGCTGTGCCTATGCCTATATATACGGAGCCCCTAAAAATCAGTAACTTTACACCTGCAAGTAAACAAGCTCAAGATAATAAATGGACCAACTACTAGCTATTTCGCCTATTGATGGGCGTTATCGTCGTCAAACAGAGGCCCTCGCAGGCTACTTCAGCGAGGAAGCACTCATCCGCTATCGTGTTCGCATCGAGGTACTTTACTTCATCGCCTTAGCTCAGGAGCTACCTCAGCTCCGTGGCGTGCTAGAGCGCATTCAGCCCGAGGCTCTACACGCCATCTATCGGGACTTCGGCCTAGAGGATGCCAAGCGCATTAAGGAAATCGAGAGCATTACCAACCACGACGTCAAGGCGGTGGAGTACTTCATCAAGGAGAAGTTCGATGCGCTCGGCCTCGGAGACGAGAAGGAGTTCATTCACTTTGGGCTTACTAGCCAAGATATCAACAATACCTCTATCCCACTGATGCAGCTAGAGGCTCTGCATGGCGTGTATCTGCCTGCGCTAGATGGCATCATCGCCACGCTCCGCAGCTATGCCGAGGAATGGGCCGAGGTGCCTATGCTGGCCCGCACCCACGGACAGCCCGCTAGCCCCACACGTCTGGGCAAGGAGCTGATGGTCTTCGTCTATCGCCTAGAGCAGCAGCGTGCTAGCCTGCTGGCGGTACCTCATACGGCCAAGTTCGGTGGCGCTACCGGCAATATGAATGCGCACCGCATCGCCTATCCGCAGCACGACTGGCAGAGCTTCGCCAATCAGTTCGTGGCTAGCCTAGGCTTACAGCGCGAGGCCTACACCACGCAGATAGCCAACTACGACTTCACCGCTGCCCTCTACGATGCCCTAGAGCGTATCAACGTCATCCTCATCGACTTAGCCCGTGATATGTGGAGCTATATCTCGATGGAGTACTTCAAGCAGAGAATCAAGGAGGGCGAGGTCGGCTCCTCGGCTATGCCCCACAAGGTGAACCCCATTGACTTCGAGAATGCCGAGGGTAACCTCGGGATAGCGAATGCCCTCTTCGGACACCTCTCGCGCAAGCTACCTATATCACGCCTGCAGCGAGACCTCACCGACTCTACCGTCCTGCGCAACGTAGGCGTACCCATGGCGCATACCCTGATAGCCTTCGCGAGCCTCGGTAAGGGCCTCGGCAAGATCCTCCTCAATGGCGAAGCCCTCGCTGCCGACCTAGAGCGCAACTGGGCTGTCGTGGCCGAAGCCCTACAGACCATCCTGCGTCGTGAGGGCTACCCCAAGCCCTACGAAGCCCTCAAGGCACTGACCCGCACCAACGAGGCTATCACGGCTGAGAGCATTGCCCGCTTCATCGAGACGCTCGACGTCTCAGAGGAGGTCAAGGCCGAGATGCGCGTCATCACCCCCGCCAACTACCTAGGCTATTAAATCATGATTATACGCAGCGCCCAGTTCGTTATCAGCAATACGGACGTTCGCAAGTGCCCCGAGACGGACTTGCCCGAGTACGCCTTCATCGGCCGAAGTAATGTGGGCAAGTCTAGTCTTATCAATATGCTCACGCAGCACAAGGGTCTAGCGATGACCTCGCAGAAGCCTGGTAAGACGCAGCTCATCAACCACTTCCTCATCAACGAAGAGTGGCATCTAGTGGACCTGCCTGGCTACGGCTACGCCCGTGTGGGGCAGGCCAATAGGGAGCGCCTCAAGGCTATTATCGAGGATTATATCCTAGAGCGTAGGCAGCTGACGAGCCTATTCATACTGCTCGATTGTCGGCACGAGCCTCAGAAGATTGACTTGGAGTTTATCGAGTGGGCAGGCGAGAACGGAGTGCCTTTTTCGCTGGTCTTCACCAAGGCGGACAAGCTGAGCCGTGGGCGACTAGCGGCCAATATAGAGGCCTACAAAGAGCGTCTACTAGAGACTTGGGAGGAGCTACCCCCTATCTTCGTTACGAGCAGCGAGGAGCGCCTCGGCCGCGACGAGCTACTCGGCTACATCGAGCAGATTAACCAGAGTATAGAGTAATATCTTAGCTGTTATGGCTACAGCCCCTAGAGTAAGAAGTAAGGAACAATTGCTCCGTGTGCTCCCCTGCATGCGGGAGGGGCTTAGTCTGGAGTTTAAGAAAGCCAAGAATAAGCTCCCGAGTAGTTTCTGGCAGAGCTACTCAGCCTTTGCCAATACACAGGGA
>CAMBHQ010000112.1 GCA_945867245.1 uncultured Porphyromonas sp. | reverse complement strand
ATCAGCTCTTCTATAGGCTGCTACGAGCTCTGCCTCAATGCAAAAGTACCCCAGGTTTCGCCCATGATATTCTTTGCAGCCTTTGTTATCTCAGTTGCTAGACTGTTCCGTTGGGGGCTAACTTTTCCATCGAAGTCTCGGGAGTAAAGCGTATCATTTACCCAATGATTTCAAACTACTCAGTTTATCTTTGGTCGAAACTATAATTTCGGCCTTTTCTGGGTCTAGCCTAACCCTAGCCCCCTGAATTTCTTGCTCTACTTTCCGGATCTCATTCTGCACCCATCCCACAGCAGGGTTATTCTCTCCTTCTGTCTTTAGCTCTCGGACATGCCTCTCTCGGTCAAACACCCGAACCCAACGATCTCGGCTAGTCAAAAATGCGACAATGCGCTCCGAGAGCCCTGGGAATTCTTGCTCTAGATCCCAATAGATAGGCTCAGTCCGCTCCAGCTGCGAAAATAACTCTTTGAGCTGTTCCTCTTGAGAGGAAGATGCCGTTTTGCTCTCACTAGACCTAATAGATGCGAAGATATCCTGTATACGACGAAGGCTGTCCAGTCTCACAACCAGCCTTTGGGATGCAGATAGATTAGCCCCTATATAATAACCATAGAGCAAGCCCTTCATCTTATTAATGGCATAATCCTCACCTATATATAGAGACATATCTTCGACTCTAGGCTCAGCGACATCGAGTATCTCTGGGTACTCACCCTCAAATGTGTCCACCTGCATACCACGCTTGTAGAGACGACACATTTTCGTCTCCAGACTGCTATCCGATAGGGAACACACAGTCGTTAGCACTCGCTGGGAGAAGAAATAGAACTTTGTCTGCCACGGATTCAGATAGATTGTCTTATCCGTATAGAAGATCCCCTCGGATAGTTTGGGAAATTCCTCATCTGTCTCAACCTCGATAAGCATCGCATGATCCTCAAGTTCACTGGCAAGCCGAGTAAACATGTGAGGGGTACTATATAGCAAAGTTACACCATCGAAATTATTCTCTTTCACAGACTCCCAACGACTGTATCCGAAGCCCCTCTGTGCATAGAAAGCTCTAGGAGACACTGATTCGGTCGAGAGGATATTATTAAAGTTCAGCGAACTTGTAGGGATGTAATACTTTTTCATAACGTCTAGATGTCATCAATATCTTCAACCTCGGTCGTACTATAGAGTCTACTATCAATCCTAGATAGTGGAGCTGGTAAGTTCCCCGTATAGAGAATATACAGATTACGATAGGTTCGGGTCATCGCCACATACAGAGCTTTCCTATCTTTTTCCTCGCCAGAAAAATTCTCGATACAGGGGAGGAATACAGCCTCAAACTGCAGCCCCTTTGCGCTATGATAGGTCATAATCTTAGGATTGGAGGACCCAAAACTAAGGCTGTCTCGGTTATTCCGGAAATCACCACGATCATTATACTTCAGTTCATAGCTTCCACCCAATCTTGTAAGTTGTCCATGAACAGTCTTTACATCCTCATTCCTTGGGAGAAGTATGGCCACATCCGTAAGACCTCTCTGTGAAATGATTCTGTGTATAGTCGCGATTTGCTCTCCCTGGGTCGGACACTTCAGGAATACCGGGATTGCATTCTCTCTACTTTTGTAGACACTCTCTATAAATGGGGGCAGGTCGATACCCACAGACTGCACGACTCTGGCGACAGGGAGAGGTAAACGATAATTACGATACAGCTCCCAGTTCTTAACCTTTGAGCCCATAGGAACGATATCCCGAATCTCGTCTACGGCCACAGTTGTCTTTAGCCCTTCATAGATAGACTGAGCTGTGTCTCCGAAGAAGAAAAAGTTCTTACCTGTAGCCTGTAGAAACTGATAGATCTCCTCCTCCGAGAAGTCCTGTATCTCATCCACGATGATATATTCTGCAGAGGAACATCTGTGATTTTTAACCCAATCCCAGTGGTAGTAGAACTCATTCTTTAGCCCCAGCTCACTCCTACCAGAATTCATATATCGACAAAGGGCCTTTGTGAAAACTATAACCTTATAGTCATCCCCCCGTTCTTTTTGAACTCTCTGAGCCTTAATCAGGGCCAAGACAGACTTACCACTGCCCGCACAGCCAGACACGACACACGACTTATCAAGTGTCTCCATGAGGACATGGAGTTGATCGTCATCGAGTTCCGACTCTTTTATCATCCAGTCTTTTTTCATATGCTATACTCGTTACTATTTCCTCAATATTCGCCACGTTATCTTACTCAGGTCCTGAGATCTAGCCGAGTGAGATACCTTAAACACTTCGCAGTATCCAGAGCTAGAGAGCACTACATCGCATCCAATTTGCGCCAAAGCTGTGTCCACTAATACACTAAGCCACTCCTGAGCCTCACTATTATACGTAGTTATATCAGACAGATAAAGGATTCCTTTCTCTTTCAGCTTCGACATCAGAAACTTGGCAATATGTATATACGGATTATTCTCTTCTAACTGTTGCTTCGTTACGAATTCACATACAGCCTTCGATACCATCGCAAAATCATACGCATCACACACAACCCGATCTATAGCATGTAGGTCATAAAAGTCATCGATGGCTATTGCTAAAGGCTCTACAATTATCTCGGTTTTTATCTCTTCAGAGAGTCTTCGTAAGAGTTGCTCCAATAACCTTAAAGCATGCATATTACCATCTAGAGCTTTGATTCTCACCCTCCTTATAGTAGGCCTAGAGGCTTTCAGGGCAAGAATCATCCCGAGCAACTCGCCTCCTGTACCACAGCCGAAGTCGAAAACGGCAATATCTTCCGAGTAAGGGACACAATCAGGCTTCCTCTTAATGAGATTTCGGAATATTGTATAACTCTCAGCAAAACTCCGTGGAAAATAAGTCCCTAGATACTTCAGCACCTCTCTATACCCCCAATCCAAGACAACAAGGTCCTTGCACTCCTTACAGTATGAAGCCTTAAGCTCTGAGAAGATGTAACTATCCAACCACGAAGGCAATATAACCGTACCATCACCCTGTACATCAACATACAGAGAGGCCAGATCGTCTTCCCTCATCACCCGAAGAGCATTCCCACCTATTTCGAACATACCTTCTAAGCCCTCTTGACCTCATAGAGGGGTTATTCCTACGAAGAAAGCGTGAGGTCGGTACGTCATCAATCTTCTACAACAGGCTCGTGAGAATTGCCCTAGGAAAAAGAATGATACGTATCCGACACCCCACGCTTATAGACGTGGGAAGTCGCTACACCACTCTCCCTTTCCTTGGAATTTTCTCACGATTCGTTGTAAGGAGAATGAAGCATAACGCTTCCTTTATATAATGCTTATAGAGCTATAGCTCTACATCCGAGATTGCCAGTAGCCATCCCTCTGACAAAGATAGATATTTATCACTACCTCCGCAAGCACCTCCTAGGGCAATACCCATCAGCTCTTCTATAGGCTGCTACGAGCTCTGCCTCAATGCAAAAGTACCCCAGGCATACGAAGTATTCGTTCGCACTCAGAAACATTACGACACAATAGTATCCGCCAATATCTGCGATGCTCATACAGGCTATACCTTAGTAGCCAAGCCCTCACTTAGCCCGAGGGGTACCAGACGAAGAGAGCCGAGCTATACGAAAGACAGCAAGGCCCCAGAGAACGAATAGCGTTCTCTGGGGCCTTGCTGTTGGGTATTATTGTCCTTACGCTTACTTCTCGTCGAGTAAAGCCTCTATATCCTTAATCATCGCCTCGGGCTTGGTGATAGGAGCATAGCGCTCTACCTTGCTACCATCACGGCTAATGAGGAACTTAGTAAAGTTCCACTTGATGGCATCGCCAAACCAACCGCCCGAAGCCTTTTTGAGGTACTGATAGATAGGATGTGCACCATCACCATTAACCTCAATCTTCTGCATAATCCGGAAGCTCACACCATAGTTAAGCTGGCAAAACTCCTTGATTTCCTCATCACTGCCAGGCTCTTGGTTCCCGAACTGATCACAGGGGAAGCCTATCACGACAAGCCCTTGGTCTGCATAGCGATCGTGCAGCTCTTCGAGGGCCTTGTACTGCGGTGTCAGACCACACTTACTGGCGGTATTTACGATGAGAAGCACCTTGCCAGCGAATTGAGAGAAGTCTACCTCCTGCCCATTGTTTGCCTTGGCAGAGAAGTCATAGATTGTCTGTTTCATCTCTTTAGTCTTATTATTAGCCCTTGCCTGCGTGGGCTCTGTAGGTCTCTGTGCCGAGGTCGCCCCGACCGCAAGTAGGAGTCCGCAGGCAAACATTATATTGCGTAATCTCATAAAGTTTGCTCTTAAGCTAAAAACAAAAGGCTATCCCGAAGGATAGCCTTAGACACGTAGAGCGGAAGACGGGGCTCAAACCCGCGACCCTTAGCTTGGAAGGCTAATGCTC
>CAMBHQ010000111.1 GCA_945867245.1 uncultured Porphyromonas sp. | reverse complement strand
TACTCAGCGAGAGTCTGAGCTATGCCCAAGACCACACACCAGCCGAGACCATCACGTGGGTCATGGAGGCCATCAATGCTATCCCCACCCTACGCGTCGAGTACTTCGAGATTGTCGATAGTCTCAGCCTAGAGAGCATTGCTCAGTGGAGCGACAGCACGGCTCCGCACGGCTGCATCACCGTCTTCTGCGGTGATGTCCGTCTAATAGATAACATCAGCTATGCGCAATAGAGCCCTAAGGTATTCTGCGGTAGCCCTTGCTACCATCGCTCTACTGGCATCCTGTGGTAGCAAGAAGCGCCAAGCCAGCCAGGAGCTACCACCTCCGCCCCCCTCCTCGCCCATAGCCACCACGCCCGCTCAGCCTAGCGACTGGAGAGCTCCCCTAGGCGACAGCATACGACAGGAGATACGTGGCGTATGGATAACGACTGCTTACGGACTAGACTTCCCGAAGTCTAAGGCCGATACTCCGAATGGCGTACGCCGACAGCAGTAGGAGCTAGAGCGTATCTTCGACCGCCTAGTGGCGGATGGGTACAACACTATCTTCTTCCAGGTACGCCTCTCGGGGAGTGTCAATTACTTCAGCAACGAGCCTTTTAGTCGCCTCTTTACCTCCAGTGGAGCGCGCCCCGCCTATGACCCTCTGACCTTCGCCGTAGAGGCAGCGCACAAGCGCGGACTAGCGCTACATGCGTGGATGGTTACCTATCCTCTGTCCTCGCTACGTGGCGTGCCACATCCCATCGCTCGCAACAATCCCTCGTGGGTTATCCTCCACCGTGGTAGTCGCCACCTAGACCCTGGGGTCCCCGCTGTGCGTACATACATCGCCAAGCTAACGGCAGACATTGTACGTCGCTACGACGTGGATGGCATCCACTACGACTACTTCCGCTATCCCGAGGAGGCGGAGAAGTTCAACGACCGCAGTAGCTACGAGCGCTATGGTGATGGTATGAGCCGTGATGCCTGGCGCCGAAGCAACCTAACGGCACAGCTGGCCGAGGTGCAGGATAGTATCAAGCACCTCAAGCCCGAGGTACAGGTGAGCGTTGCTCCTCTGGGTAAGCTCCGCAAGCTCGAGGACCTAGGGCGCCCCCATGGCTGGACAGCCTACGAGAGCGTTTATCAGGATGTAGAGACCTGGGCCAAGCGCAAGCTCGTGGACTTCGTCGTGCCTATGATGTACTACAAGGATGACCTATACGAGCCCTTCCTCATCGACTGGCAACGTCGTGTAGGACGCTATATCCCCGTCGTAGCCGGCCTAGCTCCGTATCGTGTAGATGCCAAAGAAGAGAAGTACCCCTGGGCTCCCGAGGTGATACAGCAGCAGATACAGATAGCCCGCAAGCACAAGGCCGCTGGGGTCTGCATGTTCCGTGAGGGTAACATCGGCCCTGCCCAGCCACGTCTGCGCACCTTGATACAGCGTAGCTTCGCACAGACAGCCATTACGCCCGCCCTAGAGCGAGGCCTACAGAGCAAGCCTGCCCAACCTCGTGAGCTACAGCTCACCGTACAGGAGGGCAAGCGTCTCAAGCTCAGCTGGCAGATGCCCAGAGGAGACCGTAGAGGCATCAGTTACCGTGTATGGGCCACGACTATACACCCCAACGGCAAGCGTGAAAGCATGCTACTGGTGCAGGGTCTACGTAACACAGAGTGCACGCTACGTCTGGCCGACTTCCAGATGGAGGATTGCCTAGAACTGGGCGTGGAGGCTGTCAATAGGCTCGGCGTGGCCACTCCCTGCGACAAAGCTGTAGAGTTTAATCTGCATCAGGAACGTCTGCATCACCAGCAGCAACGCAAGCCCTAGCATGAACCTCTACATTCATGTCCCTTTCTGTGCGCAGCGCTGTAGCTACTGCGACTTTTACACGCAGACCCATCTGGGTCTGCGTACGCTTTATATCGAGGCCCTACTCGAGGAGTTAAGTCAGCGCCGAGGCGAATTAGCACCCTACGAAGCTCTGTCTAATATCTACCTAGGTGGCGGTACTCCATCGCTCCTAAGTCCGGACGAGCTCGAACGCATCTACAGCCACATATACCGCCTATACCCCGTACATAGCGATGCCGAACTAACCCTAGAGGCCAACCCCGACGACATCACAGAGGACTATGCACTAGCCCTACGAGACCTACCCATCAACCGCATCAGCATGGGGGTACAGAGCTTCCAAGAGGAGGACCTACGCTTCCTCAATAGACGCCACGACCGTGCGCAGGTCTACAGCGCAGTGGAGCGTCTACGGGGCATAGGTGTCGATAACCTTAGCCTCGACCTAATCTATGGCCTGCCCAATCAAACCGAAGCTAGCTGGGCCGACAACCTACGGCAAATTATCTCGCTCAATGTCCCCCACATATCCGCCTACCACCTCATCTACGAGGAGGGGACTCCGCTGACCAAAATGCGCGACAGAGGCCGAATAAGCGAGGTCAGCGAGGAGGATAGCCTGCGCTTCTTCGAGATGCTAATCAGCTCGTTGCGAGGTGCTGGGTATGAGCATTACGAAGTATCTAACTTCGCCAAGCCGGGACAATATGCACGCCTTAATACTGGCTACTGGCAGGGCGTCCCCTATATCGGTTGTGGACCAGCAGCGCATAGCTACGTAGGGCAACAACGAAGCCACAACGTAGCCTCTATCAAGCTCTATGCCGAAGGTTGGCAGAGTGGCAAGCGCATCTACGAAGTGGAGAGCCTTAGTACCGAAGAGCGCCGTCACGAATACATCATGACACGCCTACGCACCCAATGGGGGCTAGACCTAGGCGAATATACAGAGCTCTTCGGGGCTGAGGAATATAAGGCACTACTCAGTCGAGCACAAGGTCCCCTGAGCCGAGGCGAACTCCTTCTACGGGACAAGGTCTTATACCTCAGCGATAAGGGAATCTTCGTCAGCGATGCTATCCTCGTGGAGCTCTTCTGACAAATCTCCTATTGCGAACCCAATACAATGCTCACGGGCCTGCCAAGCTATTTGGCAGGCCCGTGAGCATTGCTGATACTTCGAATGAATGTAGAGGAATCAATACAGCCCTGCGAGCAACTCCGCTATCGCCCTCCACGCCTCGGGAGCAAGCGTCTGCTCTATCGTCGCATACTCAGTCGGTAAACCCGTTTGGGCTGGCTGTAGTAAATGATTCGTCGCTGGTACACGTCTAATCTGAGCTGTCGGTATCGTCTGCCTAAGAAGCTCTATGTTGCTCGGCAGTACCTGCGTATCGAGCTCGGACTGGACAGCCAATATCGGGCAGCGCACTTGCCTTAGGTCCTCGAGTGGCTTACAACGGAGCATCGTGCGGACACTCGGCAGGAGCATCTCGGCGACCATGCGCGCCTTGACCTGCTGTCGCTGCTCACCCTGTAGGCTAGCAGGCAAAATAAGCTCCAAACACTCTTGAATGCGCTTAGATAATACCTCATCGCTTATCCTAGCATCTGCCGACAGCTTGTATAGCTCTCTATTGATACGAGCAATTCTCTCTAGCTCTGCGGCTGGTAATCCAAGAGCCTTCGCTTGCACCTCATTCTGCTCAATAAGACCCTCATCGAGTGGTTTTACAGGTGCATTGAGCAGTAGGATAGCCGCTATATCCTTAGGACGAAGCCGAGCAATACGAGCCGATATGATACCACCCTCGCTATGTCCGAGCAAGACTATGCGCTTGTATCCGCGGCTTTTTAGATAGAGCACAGCGCCCTCGGCATCAGAGATGAAGTCGTCCATCGTAGCGCTCTCGAATCGCCCCTCGGACAGCCCTATCCCTCGCTTGTCGTAGCGCAGAGTCGCATAACCAGCCTTTGTAAGACTATCACTTAGGACTGCGAAGGGACGATGTTCCCAGACCTCCTCATCTCTATTCATGCGTCCCGAGCCTGCAATCATCACTACCGCAGTTTTCCGTTCCCCACTAAGCGCTGTCGAGAGCGTTCCGGCTATTTTCGTCTTGCCGTCAGCACTGAGAAAGGTCAGTTCCTCGGCATTCTTGGGCTGGGCAGACTGCGTGGGTGCAGCCCCCGACTGCTGACGTGCTAGACTGAGCGGCAACCGTAGTCCGCCCTGCGTAAACGTGCCCACTAAGCTATCACTAGCCCTGAGCTCCGCCTCATAGCTGAGCATCAGTTGAGCGATGCTAATACGCAGAGACTTTTCCTCTAGGCGCTCTATCTGCGTCCGTAGTCCATAGGCTCCTTGCTGAGGGCTATCCATAGTTATAGAGGGCTTTTCCCCCTGAAGGTCAATATGCAGAACGAGCTTTAGCTTACCCATGGGCAAGCTAAGCGTCCCCGCCCAATCTCCGTGTAGGCTTTGTGCCGAGCCCACTAGGCTCGTTAGCAAGACTAGACCAAGCAAGCCTAGCCATCTAGTAATCTGAGTTTTCATAGGTATAG
>CAMBHQ010000110.1 GCA_945867245.1 uncultured Porphyromonas sp. | reverse complement strand
AGTGCAGCCTCGTTACAGATGTTGGCAATATCAGCACCCGAGAAGCCCGGTGTCTGGCGTGCCAGTAGCTCTATGTCTAGGCTACTATCCACCTTGATACCTCGCAGGTGTACGAGGAATATTTCCTTACGGTCATTCACATCCGGTAGGTCTACAGAAATCTGTCGGTCGAAGCGCCCCGCACGCGTGAGGGCTCCATCGAGGATATCCACGCGATTCGTCGCAGCTAGGACGATGATACCACTATTAGTCCCGAAGCCGTCCATCTCTGTCAGAAGCTGATTGAGCGTATTCTCACGCTCATCGTTGCCACCTAAGTTCTGCCCATTACTACGAGCACGCCCCACTGCGTCTATCTCGTCAATGAAGATAATACAGGGCGCTTTCTCCTTTGCCTGAGCGAAGAGGTCGCGCACACGGCTAGCCCCTACACCCACAAACATCTCTACGAAGTCGGAACCCGAGAGCGAAAAGAAGGGCACATGTGCCTCCCCTGCTACAGCCTTAGCCAGCAAGGTCTTGCCTGTCCCTGGAGGGCCTACGAGCAGAGCGCCCTTGGGAATCTTAGCCCCCAACTGCGTGTACTTTTGGGGATTTTTGAGGAAGTGTACAATCTCCTGTACCTCTTCCTTGGCTTCGTTGAGTCCTGCCACATCCGCAAAGGTTATGGACATCGTACTCTTGTCGTGGAGCTGAGCTCGGCTCTTGCCAACTGAGAAGATACCGCCACCCATACCTCCAGAGCCTGAGCCACCACCCATAGAACGACGCATCATCCAAATCCAAAAACCAATGAGAAGCAATATCGGAGCAAAGTTGAGAACGATACTCCAGAAACCGCCACGACTCTGCGTGTAGGTTACCTTGCTCCCTAGGCCACTAGCATCATAGAATTCACTGAATCTATCCACACTGGGCGCATAAGTCTGCACGACGACCTTACCTCCGCCTCGCTTGGCGGCCTTTAGCTCCTCACCTGTCAGAACACTATCCAGCATCTTGGGGTCTAGAGTGGCTTTTACCTCGCTCGTCGTCCTATCTACCACCATCTCTCCGAAGGCATGCCGCTGGGCCATCGCCCTAAACTCCGTCCAGCTCATCTCCTTGCTGGTAGAGAAACCTCCATCGAAAAGAAAGAGTAGACCTAGGGCTGCAAGTATAATGCCATAGAACCACATCTCATTGAAGCGAAAACCTTTGCCTCTGTTTTTCTGCTCTGCCATTATTATTTCAGTCTGTTCTTTTATTCTGTGTACTGTGTCTATGGCGACAGGTGCTTAGTCTTATGACTGCGCTAGCTAGAGCTACAGCCTACCACCATACTCCCTTACAACAAGACATCCCCCCGCTTGGTTCTCCCCGACCAAGCACAATAACCCGATTATACAGCGAGGGCTGTACCACACCGCCTTCGGAGTGTGGCACAGCCCGCTATATTCAGACGAAGAAACAGCACTACTTCAGTAAGGCCTCCATTTCCTCGGCCTTTTCCTCTAGGCACTTGAGGTAATGCATCTGGCTCTTGGCACGCTGTAGGTTGTGGCCCTCGTGATGAATCTTGAAGTACACGTCCCCGTTGATATGGTCAGTCAGGAAGCGTACAGCAGTCATATAGGTCATCAGACGACCACCATAAGCAATAAGACTCCGCTCTAGCTCCGTGAGGAACTTACCCGCCGTAGAGAGATAGCCCTCTACGAATGCCTTATAGATGGGCATATTGACACCAATCTTACTGTGGTCTGGCTCATCCTCGTATGCGAAGTTTACCCCCGAGCGAATGAAATCACCAACATCACTGGTGATAAAGCCTGGCATCATAGTATCCCAGTCCACCACGCAGAGTACCTTCCCCCCCTTATCGAAGAGGACATTGTCCACCTTAGTATCGCAGTGCACAGTACGCTTGGGTAGCTTACCCTCGGCATAGAGGCGCTCCTGTATACACATAGCCTCAGCACGTTCCTCAATCTCGACTAATAGGTCTGCCACCTCTGCTGCACGCCCCTTGGGGTCCTTGGCGATAGCATCGCGGAGCTGTTGTAGGCGGAAGGGCATACTATGGAAGTCCACAATAGACTCTCCGATGACTCCCTCGGGGATAGACGACAGCATCTCCTCGAACTGACCGAAAGCAGCCCCAGCATCGCGTGCCGACTGCTCCGTTAGCTCGCTCACATTCATACTATCGGGGATAAAGGTACACAGGCGCCAATAATTCTCACCATCGTAATAGTAGTTCTTACTGGGGTTACTGAGTAGTGGCAGATAATTGAGATACTTGCGCTCTACATCGGGGTCTCCCGCAGCAGTTAGCGACTCCTTTAGGGCCTTAGCAACCTCAGCCACATTGCTCTGTATAACCTCGATACGAGGAAACACCACGTGATTGATACGCTGCAGCACCCAGCGGTCTACACCATGAACATCCTGTACGGCATAAGTATCGTTGATATGCCCGTTACCAAAAGCCCTTAGTTCGCCTATCTCGGCAGCAGGCACAAACTGACTAATTATCGATTTCATATATTACTGCTAATAATTATTATAATGCAAATATACACATTCATAGGAATATAACCTCTAGGACTACCGATATATTTAACACATGACTGCACAGCTATGCCGATACCCTAGAGCCAGAGATACTCTTAACTCTAAATCAACAAAATTGCTTACCTAGTATCCCGAGCAGAAAAAAGCAGGGTGCAAGTCTTAGCTCCTCAGTAGGTAGCTAGGCTTGCACCCTGTATCTATATTATCGTAGTATCTGGTTAGTAGCTCCCGACAGCAATTGGGTAAAGCTGTCTAGCTTGCTATACTTGGCAAACTCGGGATTAGTCGCTACAGAGAGCGCTAGACTGGGGTCTAGGCTGATGGCCGACTTCAGGGACGAGAGCAGAGCATTCGTATCGCCTGTGCGTGCGGCCACAATAGCAGAGAGTAGCTGAGTCGTAGCTGTAGGCGTCTTGATGGCAGCGAGTGTCTGGAGCGCCTTAGCATAATTGCCATTGAGGACCTGTGCTACTACGGCCTTGGTGCTAATCGTTTCGGCGAAAGCCGTCTCAGCCTTGGCATACTCACCTTGCTTGCGGGAGAGATAACCTAGGGCCTGCCCAAGCTCAGGGACATTCAGACCCGAAGCGATGAACTCGGTGGCACGTTCCTTCTCACCCTTAGAGAGAGCGATAAGGCCACGATTGAGCTTCGTAACTTCGTTATCCGTGCGTGCTGCGGCCTTATTGAACCAGCTATCAGCCTCGGCATACTTACCAGCAGAGAAAAGTAGCCCCCCCATATTGTTGTAGGCTCTATAGTCCTTAGGGAAGATACGCATTACCAACTGATAGATACGCATTTTGCTCTCTGTAGTCTCGGCTAGCTCAGCGGCATAGAGTAGCTCCTCGATGCTTAGGTGGCCAGGGGCTTTCTCTACCCACTCTTGGATTTCCGCATCACTCTTACCGATGATTTCGACATTAGCTATGAGGCGTGAGCGACGTAGCTTAGGTAGCACATCATCGGCCAGTTGGCGGAATACAGCCGAGATATTCTTGATTTCGCGCTCGCGCTGCTCTGGGTCTGGATACATAGACAGTACACGTAGTACGAGCTCCTTGTCGGGCAGGTCGCTAGCCTCTACGAGCTTGCGGAAGCCGTCCCAGTCCTGGGCGGTATAGTGTGCATCGATAGCCACGTCTGCCATTTGTTGCTTGCGGAACTCCTGCTTGAGGCTAGCCGTCGTATTGCGCTCACGCTGTTCGCTGAGCTTCTCATTGAGCTGTCGGCCACCATCGGGCGAGGCATAAGACTGCACCTCTACCGATACGTTCTGATTTGGTGTTTCCTTGGCGTTCTGTACAAGGTTCTTCCATTCCTCAATCTCTTCCTTCTTGAGCTCCGAGCCACGCACATTAGCCTGCTGGATTTGGAACATTATATCAGCGTCATAGGCCTCCTTGATAACGCGTTGGAAGCCGTGTGGTGCTACGGCGGGGAGGATGCCACTAATGGTAGCGAGAGCTTCGGTAGCATTCACCCCATCGGCAATCTTAAACTCGGGGAGCTTCGCCTTACGGCTACCCACAGAGCCATCGAAGACGAGATAGAGCTCGCTCTTGTGCATGGCAGGCGTGTAGGGTACCGAGAAGTTGATAACAGCGTTGGCCCCACCCTTGTAGAAGACCACCTGCTCGTTGCCATACACATCATCCCCTTGATATTCATGAGCCTTGCCCCACTTCTCGCCACCCTGATAACGTAGTACGGGCGTTACACGTAGCTTGCCCTTGCGAGGAAAGCTCTTAGAGGGGAAGGCTAAACTAATCTTAGCAGGCACCGCATCGCCACGTACAGCGAGGGTCCCTGGGTCTACGCTCACTTGCTCTTGGGCAATCTTAAACTTGCCCCCACAGCTTGCTAGT
>CAMBHQ010000109.1 GCA_945867245.1 uncultured Porphyromonas sp. | reverse complement strand
CGCAGCGTCTCGGTACGTGTAGCCAGAGCGCGTGCGCCCTCCTGCGCTACCCAGTCTATGCCAGGCTCTACCTCTACGGTAAACTGCGTATTGGTGGTAACAGGTACCTCCAGCGTAAAGCCTGCCTTCTCGGCTAGGTAGGTGCCGTTGGAGGGCTTCAGGATACCCTCGTGCAGTACTAGGGCATACACACGGCTATAGCCACGCTCGTCAGAGAGTACGACCAGTAGCTCGGCCTCGGTAATCTTGTCGGGGGTCGTTATCTCTATCGTACCAGCGCTGAGGCTCTGTGGGACTACCTTGGCTGTATAGCCACCCTGTACCATCACCTGTATGCTGTTTTTGTCGCTCAGCCCCTTGGCCGTATAGGCAATGCGGACGGTCTGCTTGGGGAAGAGGGCTATCTTGTCGGCATCGACGAAGCTAAGACCGAGCGCATCTACGCGGGGTAGGGTGATGACTGTGCCATCTGTTAGGGTTAGCACGACCTCGCTCTCCTTGGTGATGACAGAGCTGAAGTAATTGACCACATCGGCACCCTTGGGACCTGGAGCCCCCTGTTCGCCTTGTGCCCCACGTGCTACGGCATTCAGAGGCGTCCAGCTCTGTCCGTTGTCGTAAGAAATCTCCCACTTATCCTGCTCGATGCGTAGCTTGGGCGTCTTGGCCTCTGCGCCATCGAGTCCCTGTGCCTTGATCTTGGCACCACTGCCATCGGTGAGCCACTGCCCGTTGAGCGTCCAGTAGTACACGCCCTCGTGCTGCTGAATACCGATGATAGGCGTCTTGCCATCAGTGCCCTTCTCGCCATGGAATATGGTGATGGCAGGGCTCTTGGTGAAGTGGATGCGGTAGCCACTACGTCCGCCCTCGGTGATTGTCTCTACCTGCTTGACGAAGTCCTTGGCCTCTAGTGCCGAGGCGAGGTTGCGTAGGCTGTGGATGTCGCCATTCATCGTCTTGACGAGCTCCTCTAGCTTGTCCATGCGCCACTCTACGGTCGTTACACGGCTCGTGAGGGCTGTATCGTCGTACTTGCTACAGCTAGTGGCGAGTGTGAGCCCTGCTAGCAGTGGCAATATGATATATCTCTTATTCATATTGATGAGTTATCTGTGTTTGTTTTTATACTGATGTGTGTTTAGCGTGTCCCAGCTCTAGGGGTCCCTATATTACTGAATATTGAGCGCCATGCTGGATTGCTCTCGTAGCGTGCCTTGTCCTCTTCAGTCGTTAGGACTAGGGCATTGCTAGCAGGCATAGCCCTGAAGGCATTCGGAGCCAGCTCGGGTGGTGTAGAGGCCTTGCTCCATACATAGCATGCTCCGGGCGAGTTCTCGTGGTCTATCGTCATCAGCCCCTGCTCCTCGATGCGCTGTAGCGTAGAGGGCAGTACAATGGCTTCGATGGGAACTTCGAAGAAGGCTGCTGTGCCAATGTGCGTAACGCCCTCAGGTATCTCGATCTTCTTAGCTCCGACTTTGCAGTGGGCATAGAATTGAGCTGGGATATGCGTCATCCCCTGAGGGAAGCTTAGCGTGTAGAATGAGCTATAGGCAAAGGGTCTCCGCCCCCAGGCGACCTGCCTATCCGAGAAGTTAACACCGGAGAACTGATTCCCAGCGAAGGCTTCTTCCCCGACCACCTCTAGGCTCGCTGGGAGGCTTAGGCTTACGTACGCTCTTCTTCTGAGTATTTCTTGGCTCTGATGGAAGGCTCTAGGTCCGATCCAGCGTAGGCTACTGGGGAGCTCCGTATCTCGGCTGAGGATGCTTGTAAACCAGAAGGCCTCTTCCTCTATGCGCTCGACCGAATTAGGCAAAGTACCTGTGAGGAGAAAGCACTGCTTGAAGGCCCCTGCCCCGATACTACGCAGTCCCTCTGGAGCTCGTAGCTCCGTGAGATTACTACAATTCATAAAGGCCTCCTGCTCTATCTGGATAAGCCCCTCGGGGAGCTGTAGGGTGCCACGGATAGGCATGGACGCAAAGCTCCGAGCTGCAATGCTTTGGAGCCCCTTAGGCAGGATGAGTTGCCCATCGAAGGACGAGCTCTCGAAGGCACTAGCCCCGATATGCTTAAGGCTGTTGGGGAGTGCTAGTGGACCTCTGACATTGCGGAGGCCCATAAAGGCTTGCGCCCCGATGCTACGTAGACCCTCGGAGAGGACGAGCGTTCCGATAGACTCGCAGCCCATGAAAGCTCTCTTGCCAATGACCTCGATATTAGAGGGGATAAGGAGCTGTCCACTGATGCCGGAGCAACCAGCGAAGACCTCTTCCTCTACGACGCGTAGGCCCTTGGGCAGTATCAGCTCGTCACTGATACTAGTACAGCCACGGAAGGCGCCTGTCCCTATCTCGCGTAGTGTGATGGGGAGTTTGAGGCTGGTGCGTAGGTTGGTGCAGTTCGCGAAAGCCTGCCTCCCGATACGCTCTAGTTCGTCGGGGAGGACGATATGCTCTAGGGCGCTACAGCCATAGAAGGCCGTATGCTCGATCGTGCGTACGCTCTGTGTTAGGTCTACATTGCGTAGTTCTTTGGCCTCTGCGAATAGGCTCATGGGGATTGTGCTGAGCTTCTTGGGCAATTTGACGTACTCGAAGCGACTGTGCATAAATGCTGCCTCGGGCAGGCTGTCCATATTTAGTGCTGAGAGGTCTAGACCCTTTACCTCTCCGCTGATGTGGCGTAGGTAGGCGAAGTCCTCCTCAGCCAGAGTCCCCGTGATGCGGAGGCGCTCAGGTAGGGGCTTGCCCGAGAGCTGACGCTCTAGACGGCCGGCCTCGCCGAGGATGAGCGGACGCTCGCCCTGCTGCACGACCACGAACTGCTGCAGCACCTTGCCCGTATGGCGTAGACGTACCACGGCCGTACGAGGCTTGTCGCTGTGGTTGCGTGCTATCACTAGGCGCAGTGTCTCCTGTCGGGTGGCTAGCGCTCTAGCCTCCTGACGGCTAATCCAGTCCACACCGAGCTCTATCTCGACCTCGTATTGTGTATTAGTCGTAACAGGTACGTCGAGGATGAAGCCTGCCTGCTCCGCTAGATAGGTCTTAGCCCCCAGCTCGAGTACGCCCTCGTGTAGTAGGATGGTCTGTACTCGGAAGTAGCCCCTTGGGTCGCTCAGGAGTACCAGTACCTCGCCATCGCTAATCCGCTCGGGGGTCTTGATCTCGATGTAGCCACGGTCTTTGCCCTCGGGGACTGCCTGAGCCACATAGCCGTCTTTGCCGATGGCCTTGATGCTCATATCTGGGCGTAGGCCACGTCCCTGATACTTGATGCGTATGGTCTGCTGTGGGAAGAGGGCCAGAGACTCTGCGCCCTCGAAGCTGAGAGAGGCCTCCTCTAGGCGTGGTAAGTGTAGTGTAGTGCCGTTGGCGAGCGTGATGCTCAGCTCCTCGGGCGTGTCTACTAGGGCTGTGAAGTAATGCACATCGCCCTCGGTGGGGCTGCCTGGGTCGCCCGCTGCGCCACTCGGACCTGGGTCGCCCGCTGCGCCCTGCGCTCCTCGGACGGGCATATCCAGCTTTTGCCAGCTAGCCCCCTCGTCGTAGGATACCTGCCACTGACCGCCCTCTATGCGTAGCTGTGGGGTCTTGGCATCGACGCCATCGACCCCCTGAGCGCGCACCCATTTGCCGCCCGCATCGGTCATCCAGCTGTCGTTGATGGTCCAGTAATACACGCCCTCGTACTGCCGTATCCCGATGATAGGGCTACTGCCTGTAGCTCCATTCTCGCCGTGATAAATGGTTACAGACGGGCTCTTGGTGAAGTGAATGCGATAGCCACTACGTTCGCCTTGGCTAAACGGCTCTACATGGGTAACGTAGTCCCCATGCTCTAGGACGTTCGCCAGTGTACGCAGGGTCTGGATGTCAGCATTCATGGTCTTGATGCTCTCCTCCATCTTGCCCATACGCTCCTCTACCTTGTCTATGCGTCCGTTGAGGGCGCCGTCGTCGTATTTGCTACAACTGGTACCAAGGGATACAGCTAGGGCTAATAGAGAACAGAGTAAGTACTCTTTCTTCATGCTCTGCTTGTGATGTTTGGTAAATTAAAGAATAAGAATGATAGCCTCTGTAGCGCCCCTCGCTTGGGGTGCTGTGAATGTGTTGTACTCTAGCTGAATAGTCTGTGTTGTTTGGGAGGCTAGAGTAGATGCCTCTGAATGTTGAGGCAAAGTTACAACAAACAAATAATAGTTGCAAGAGCCAGTATAGTCTAATTTCTTGCGTTCTCGATAGTTGCTTTGTCTGATTGCCCTCGGGACTTGCTTATGCTCTTTCTGTGGTGGGGACTCCTTATTATATATAGTGGAGTGTTGCTCGGATTTACAGCCCCTCTGCGCCCCGCTCTGGTAGGGGCTTGTGGCCGCCTATTAGGCGGCCACTTGTCTGCCTAATAGGTGGACGATCGTCCGCCTACTAGGTCG
>CAMBHQ010000108.1 GCA_945867245.1 uncultured Porphyromonas sp. | reverse complement strand
GGCTGAGCACCCTGATGTTGTGCGTCGTATACTCCGAGGGCTGATAGTCGTAGCTCATACTCAGTCCTAGGGAGTTTAGCCCATAATAGCCTGCACGATTGAGGCGCTGCCCCGAGAACTTGAAGGTTGTCGTCGTAGGATAGGCGAAATAGTGGTCGAGCCAGCCTGGTATCAATAGCGTGGGGAAGCTCAGCGAGACATCGGCACCAAGCTGATAACTATTGAGGGCCGAGTTACTCGCTCGGAAGGGGTTGTTGCCCAGTTGCCACTCGTAGCCCGCATTCATACCGAAGCTCAGCGTCTCTCCACCACCGAAGATATTGCGTCGCCCTAGGGTAGCCATCGCAGTAGGTCCTACGAAGCCTGTTGTCTTGTGCTGTAGCTGAGCTCCGAGGCTCACGCTCCAGGGCTTATCCCGACGCATAACGATGGTCATATCCATGATACCGACACTATCTAGCGGGATACTATCTGCGCTGCGTCGGGTATAGAATAGCTCGGTACTAGAGAAGGCCCCTGTGCTCGCTAGACTTTTGATGGTAAGATCCTCTAGCCCATAGCGGTAGAGACTATCGGGGCGTAGGCGTACACGGCTATTGAGCGTCTTACGACGTAGGGGGATACGCCCTGTATAATAGGCTGTCAGGGCGCTATCGATGCGTAGTGTATCCTGCCGTAGACTCTGCGCCTGAGCATCCTCGTTGTCGAGGAAGCGTAGTCTAACGTCCCCGATACGCCACTGCCTGAGGGCCTCCCGAGGGACAGCCTCCCGTAGCCTCGCACGTAGCTGCAGCTGCTCGCGCACCTGTAGGGTATCGGCCTCGTAAACGATGTAGCTGGGGTTGAAGTAATAATAACCCGACTCCCGCAATATGCTAGATACTGCGTTGCGGTCCTCGATAAGCCCCTCAGCGTTATAGGCTTGTCCTTGGCGCAGGCGGCTCAGCTCGGCATGTAGTAGCTGTGTGCTATCGCTTAGGCGCATAGGAGGCAGGTAGCTGATACTATCGTAGCGATGTAGAGCGCCAGGCTCTATATGATACGATATCTTGGCTTGTAGCGAGTCCTTGGGGTCGGGATGGATGCTGGCACGCACTTGGGCACGCAGATAGCCATGCTCTCCTAGGACACGCTCGGTAATCTTGGCCCGTAGACTCGGGTTCACATCCCTAATCCACACGGGCTTACTCCCCAGGCGATGCAACCATTTGCCGATACCCCCCTCGGCATTGGCATACCTCAGATATAGGTACGGACGATACAGAGGTAGTGGCAGGCGACGGCTACTACTGCCGAAGAGAGAATTATTGGGTTTGTAGGCTAGTTGCTCTTCGGCAGCTAGTAGGGCCTGCTCGGCCTCGGGCTGACGCTCAACCTCGGCCACACTTATCTCTCTGATACCAGTATATAGTATATCTCCCTCGCCCTGATACTGCCTAAGGGAACAGGACGAGAGCAAGGCTAGAGCCATTAGCGATAATAATCGTGGGAACATATACCGACGAGAGGGACTATCGTACGTACTATAAGTATTAGCTCTTGGCCTCTTGCTCGCCAAACTCCATGAGGTAGGCTTTGATAAAACCGTCTATATCGCCATCCATCACCGCCCCCACATTGCTCGTCTGGTAGTTGGTGCGATGGTCCTTGACACGGCGGTCATCGAAGACATAACTGCGTATCTGACTCCCCCACTCGATTTTCTTCTTGCTCGCCTCTACCTCCGCCTCGGCACGACGACGACGCTCCAGCTCTTTATCGTAGAGCTGAGAGCGTAGTAGGCGCATGGCATTCTCTCGGTTGTCGGTCTGGCTGCGGGTCTCGGTATTCTCGATGAGGATCTCTTCCTCCTGCCCAGTCTCGGGGTCTCGATAGATATAGCGCAGGCGTACGCCCGTCTCTACCTTATTGACGTTCTGTCCCCCCGCACCGCCCGAGCGGAAGGTGTCCCAGCTGATATTGGCGGGATTAACCTCGACCTCGATAGTATCGTCTACCAGTGGCACTACGAAAACGGATGCGAAGCTCGTCATACGCTTACCTTGCGCATTAAAGGGGGACACACGTACCAGACGGTGTACACCATTCTCGCACTTGAGGAAGCCATAGGCCTGCTCCCCCTCTATCTGCATCGTTACGGTCTTGATGCCAGCCTCCTCGCCGTCTATCCAGTTGGTTATGGTCAGACGATAGCCCTGTTTGTCGGCCCAGCGTCGATACATCCGCACGAGCATACTCGCCCAGTCCTGGCTCTCGGTGCCCCCAGCGCCAGCGTTAATCTTGAGGACGGCCCCTAGGGCGTCCTCCTCGGCTCGGAGCATATTGCGTAGCTCCACCTCCTCGAAGTGGCTAATGGCGGCCGCATAAGCAGCATCGAGCTCATCCTCGCTCGCCACGCCCTCCCGCAGGAAATCCATTGCCACGACGACCTCCTCTGTGAGGCGTTCGGCCGTCTCGTAGGCCGTTATCCAGCGCTTGAGCTCACCCACGACACGCATCTGGGCCTCTGCGCGCTTGCGGTCTTCCCAGAAATTAGGGTCGGCCGTACGTAGCTCCTCTTCCTGTAGCTGGATGCGCTTAGTATCTATATCGAGATAGCGCCCTAGGGCCTCACATCGGAGCCGTAGTGCGTTGATTTGTTCTGTCGTAATCATCTTGATACAAAGGTACAAAGAAAAAGCCCTCTACAGATATAAAGAAGTCGGGCGAAGCCTCCCGAGGAAGACTTCGCCCGCACTGAATAGTTTACTCTTGGCGAGGAGTACTAGATAGCGTTGGCCGAACCTAGTACGTTCTCGATCTTGTGCTTGTAGAGCTTCTTGGGCGACTCACGAGCTGGACCAAGGTACTTACGTGGGTCAAACTCAGCAGGGTTGTCTACGAAGACCTTGCGGATAGCAGCGGTCATAGCTAGACGACCATCAGAGTCGATGTTAATCTTACATACAGCACTCTTGGCAGCACGACGTAGCTGCTCCTCGGGGATACCTACTGCATCCTTGAGGGCACCACCATTAGCGTTGATAGTAGCTACCTCCTCCTGTGGCACAGACGAAGCACCGTGTAGCACGATGGGAAAACCTGGGATCTGCTTCTCGATTTCCTCTAGGATATCGAAGCGGAGAGGTGGTGGCAGGAGGATGCCGTTAGCATCACGCTCGCACTGCTCGGGTGTGAACTTGTTGGCACCGTGCGAAGTACCGATAGAGATAGCGAGTGAGTCTACGCCAGTCTTGGTAGTAAAGTCTACTACTTCCTCTGGCTGCGTATAGGTGTGGTGCTCTGCTACTACATCGTCCTCTACACCGGCTAGTACGCCGAGCTCACCCTCTACAGTTACATCGTGCTGGTGTGCATACTCTACTACAGAGCGTGTAAGAGCTACGTTCTCGTCATAAGGGAGGTGCGAGCCGTCAATCATCACGCTAGAGAAGCCAGACTCGATACAGCTCTTTACGAGCTCGAGGCTATCACCATGGTCGAGGTGAAGTGCAATCTGAGGATTCTCGCAGCCTAGCTCCTTGGCGTACTCCACAGCACCCTGAGCCATGTAGCGTAGGAGCGTCTGGTTGGCATACTTGCGTGCACCGCTAGACACCTGGAGGATCACAGGAGACTTCGTCTCTACTACTGCGCCGATGATGGCCTGTAGCTGCTCTAGGTTGTTGAAGTTGAAGGCTGGGATAGCGTAACCGCCCTTGATAGCCTTGGCAAACATCTCTCTCGTATTAACGAGGCCGAGTTCTTTGTAATGTACCATTTGTTTTATACTTTGTTTGAGTTGTTCTCTTCTAAAATGTCATATCACACAGCATCAGCGACTAGCACAAAGTGCGCCACCGACGCAATAACAGCGCAAAGATACGAATAAATAATGATTAGCCCTTTACCCGCTGTCTAAGACGCCTCGGCGTATCCCCCAGCATCTGACGGCAGAAAGCGCCGAAGTAGCTCACGCTACAGAAGCCATAGTCGATACTTAGCTCTTTGAGATTCTTGTCCGTAGTTATTAGGGCGTGATATATCTCACGGGCCCTGCGCTCCATCAGCCACTCGCGAGGCGAGAGACCAAACTCCTCGTAGAAAGTACGCTTGAAGGCAGTCTCATTCATCTGGAAGGCGGATGCTAGGGCGCACAACTCGCTGACCTCCATATCGTAGCGGTAGCTCTGTGTGATACGCTCCCTAAAGCCCGATATACGGCAGTGATAATGGAGCAGAAACTCCTCGCCCTCGGGGCCTCCTGTCTGTCCGACAAGGTAAAAGAGCTCCTCTAAGCGATTGTCGTAATAGCGATAGGCGGTATCCGGATACGACATCAGAGTGCGCAGACCTTCGAGCCATAGGTTTAGCTCGGTATTGAGCGCTAGACGCCCCACCGAATAGCCCCCTACCCGACGCGGACGATACTGCGTAGAGCCCTCTCCTGTCTCCCTAGTGCGACTACGGGCACGGCTACGCTGCTGCGGACACAGAGCCCCACAGAGCGAG
>CAMBHQ010000107.1 GCA_945867245.1 uncultured Porphyromonas sp. | reverse complement strand
GGATGCCTAGACGTTCGCGAATCATTTCAGCGAAAGGTATCTTGCCCTTCCAAGGGAGGTTGGGGGCGAACTCGATGCAACCACTGAAGTAATTAGCGTTAGGAGCCCCGATACCGATACCACGTATCATATCCTTGCCACCTACCTGCTCGATGAGCATATTGAGCCCCGCAGTGAGGTCATTGAGGTATAGCTCAATATCGTTGTGCGTTGCAGTCTTGATAGAAGCACTGACAACCACATTGCCACGAGCGTCCACAACTCCGAAGACTGTATTGGTACCACCAAGGTCCACGCCTATTACGTAAGACTTCTCCATGTCTGTTTCTTAAATATGTTACTTATCTATTTTTCGATGCACGCAAAGGTACTAAATCTTTATGTGCTATACAAAAAGGTACAGCAACTAACCGTGTCGCTACTACTAAGACGCAAGCCCGAGAGTTAAGGCGCTCCCCCTCGGGCTGTCATTATCTCCCCCACTGGCTCCCTAGTGGGTAAACAGGAATACACCCCCTAGTGTACAGCTGTACACTAGGGGGTGTATTCGACTTGACCCAATCTAAGGCAGATTGCTCTCGTGGGCTCGGGAAGGGGGCTCGAGTGCCGTATTATGCAATAGTACCTAAGGAAGGGGGCTTTAGTCTCTGACAGCGCTGACCGACACGGTATAACGCAGACCCTCCACTGCATAATCGTTAATTGAACTTATAGAGAGCTCTAAAATGAGGTCTCGGCCCTGTAAGCGTGCGCTATGCAGAGTAAAGCGCATATGCTCGAAATCTAGGTCCGCATACTGCGGTGTATGCTCCTCAGCCACGAAGGTACCTCTATCCTGATGTACGAGCTGTGTGCCACGGATGGTCAGCATCAGGTGCTTGCTCCACGGGAGCTCTGTAGAACTACTAAACCTCTGCGTTACATCCGCATCGCCCTGCACATTCGCCTTCGCCAAGCGTTGCTTGAAGTACTGCTGTAGGTCGTGGCTACTGCTCAGCTTGAGGTCTTGCTTGAGAGCCGTCAGGGGGCGGAAGCCCGTGAGCGTCTTGTAGACACGAGCTATCTCGTAGCTAGCATCAGTATTGGCTCGGTATAGTTTAAGCGCAAAAGTTAGCTCGCCCGAACTTTCATTCTTACTCAGCCCCACCTCCGTATCTATTACTGCGGCATAGCGGTTGCGGTCGTAGTCTAGTATATCCCCCGCATATAGAGCTAGCCACTTGGCCGTACCATAGAGATAACGCTCTCCTGCGAAATCATCACGCAGCCTTATCTTGTGGGCGAAGTAATCATTACTATTGAGCGGAAGGCGAACACGCTCCGAAGACGTGGCCGAGCGGTAGGAAAGACTAAACTCGAGGCTTCTATTTGCAGAGTTATATCTTAGGTCTCGGAGGCGAGTCTGCTCTATATCCTCGGGGGTAAAGGAATATCGTTCAGTTGCCTCGGGTGTCGTTGCCGACAACTTGATATAGGGCGCTAGAGTCTTGATATCGATACCCGCAGGCTGATTATCTAGGAGCAGAGCATCGAGGTCAAGTGCCTGTAGGTAGACCGCAGGCTCCACGCTCCACTCTGCGACAGCACGGCTAGCCATATAGTGGTCCGCAGGACGGGTGGCTTTTGGGGGTTCATTAGCGGGTGGCGGGGTCGCTGGGGGTGTAGGCTCATCCTTAGCTTTCGGCTTGGGCTCTACATTAGGCTTAGCGATTTGAGGATTTTCGACTAATGGTGTTTGCGTCTTTGGTTCGTCTTTGCCTCCACAGGCCACAAGACAGAGCCCACACGTCAGGCTCAATACATACTTCATCATCTTCATAACGGCACAAAGGTAGCAACAATAGGCTAAAGGGCCAGAAGCAACAGCCCAATGCCGAGGCCATCGTCAAGTGCAACACCGAGAGTTCCATAGAGATGGGACTGCGGTCCCATAAGGGTGGGAATGTAGTCCCATCGCTATGGGACTGATATTGATGTACTAGCGCATTGACTCGGCACGTTGAGCGACATCCCTCGATATTCTTTATCTTTGTAGCACAACATAACAACCAAACAATAAAGCATTAGTGTATGGAGTATCTACAGACACTCTTCGGCACGGAGAGCATCGCCTCTACCGTCATCTATCTCTGCCTAGCGGCCATCCTAGGCCTTTACCTCGGTAAGCTCGAGGTCAAAAACCTCAAGCTCGGTGTCGCCGGCGTCCTTTTCAGCGGTCTATTACTTGCCCATCTGGGCGCACCCATCGACAAGCACGTCCTGCACTTCATCCGAGACTTCGGCCTTATTCTATTCGTATATAGTATCGGTATCGATATGGGGCCGCGCTTCTTCTCTTCCTTCCGCAAGGACGGCATCACCCTCAACCTACTGGCGCTCACGAGCGTCGTCGGGGGCGTCGTCGTCGCCTACCTCATCCACGTCTTTACCGATACGCCCCCCGCTATCGTGGCGGGCATACTCAGTGGAGCCGTTACCAATACGCCTAGTCTAGGGGCGGCACAGCAGGTGCTGAGCGAGCAGGGCGGAGAGATGAGCGGCCTAGCAGACGAGGCGGGTATGGCTTACGCCTTAGCCTACCCCTTCGGCATCATCGGCATCATCATCACGCTGATGTTTATCCGCTTCGTCTTCCGCATCAAAGTGGACAAAGAGGTCGAGGAATACCATGAGAGCCTAAGCGGTACCGAGACGAAGCTAGAGCGTGTAACCATTACCGTCAGCAATCCCAACCTATATGGGCGCCATATCAGCTACCTGAGCCAGGTTACCGACAGCGAGCTCGTTATCTCTCGCATCTACCGCAATGGCGACTGCCTAATCGCCACTGACGACGAAGTGTTACAGGAGGGCGACGTACTGCTAGGGGTATCGTCGAGCAATATGATGGAGGGGCTGGAGCTGAAAATCGGCAAGGTAGAGACCATGTCTAACCAAGCAGACCTCGCTGGACCACTGGCCGCTATCAACGTCCTCATCACCAACCACAAGATCGTAGGCAAGACCATAGAGCAGGTAGGTATCTATCGTCGCTACCCCGCCAACATCACCCGCATACTCCGCAATGGCGTCAAGATACTACCGACACGCACGACGACCCTAGAGCTAGGGGATACCGTCAAGGTAGTCGGCAAAAAAGATGCCCTCAAGGATATTCGTCGCGAGCTAGGCGACTCGGTCAAGGAGCTCGCCAAACCAAACATTGTCTCCATCTTCCTGGGCATCCTATTGGGCATCCTCGTCGGGAGCATTCCTATCTTTTTACCCGGTCTGCCCGCCCCCGCCAAGCTAGGGCTTGCAGGTGGCCCGCTACTCGTGGCCATCCTCCTAGGGCACAAGGGACGCATAGGCAACCTGAGCTTCTATATGACCCCTGGTGCAGGCTACTTTATGAAGGAGCTAGGCATCATCCTCTTCCTCGCCTGTGTGGGCTTGCTCTCGGGACGAGACTTCGTGAAGACCATCGTAGAGGGTGGCTGGCACTGGATGCTGTATGGCGTAGCCATCACGCTAATACCCATTATGATTGTCGGCATCATCGGGCGTATGCTCCGCATCAACTACCTCAAGCTCTGTGGTTGCATAGCCGGCTCTATGACCGACCCCCCCGCACTAGAGTTTGCCAACGGCATCGCGCCCGTGCAGGCTCAGTCTACCGCCTATGCCACGGTATACCCGCTAACGATGTTCCTGCGCGTGCTACTGGCGCAGATATTCCTATTGCTCACGATGTAGGCATCCTCCGAGCTAATAAACACTACGGGCTGTATCCCTCCTTGGTCGGGATACAGCCCGTAACTTATATAGACAGCTCTCGTGGGAGCTCCATAATAGCAGGTCTAGCTTGTAACTGCGCTTAGTGCCAGAGGGTATAGCCAGAGTAAGATATTGAGTTTAAATCAAAAAGGAGGATATCCGGGAATATACAGACCATCGTACCGCAAGCAATGCAGTTGGCCCATATAACCCAGCACACCTATTTAATAATCATCTAAGGCTGACACACTAAAAGTTGCTAGCTTTGTAGTAGTAAAGCAAAAGCTAAGTATAAACCCATAACTATAACAAGCATATGTACGCTCAGTTACTGAACAGCCTTTTGTCTAGTCGCAGACCCTGTATAAGGGAGAGAGTATGCGTCCCAGCGGCTTCAAACTAGACTATAAGATCAATAGAGTAAAATATAGTATTCCAATCATATATAGCAACTAAAGTTCATGATGCAAGAATTTGACGCTAATTTTTCTGAACTAATACAAGAGGCTTTGCATATAGCCTTTGAATATACAGATTACAGTGGCGAGATTGAGGGGATATACATATACATCTCATTAGAATTTGGGGGGATGTATCTCGTGTTCTATCGTATCAATGGGCATCTCTCTATGCATCATAGGTTAAATGAGTATTCATCTAATGTTTATGATGTTTCGGATGAGAACCAGAGATGGTTAAACTCATCAGGGAATGAATTAGCGGAACAAATACGCCAG
>CAMBHQ010000106.1 GCA_945867245.1 uncultured Porphyromonas sp. | reverse complement strand
CTTGTGGAGCATATCTGAAAGATTGGTATGGAGAGGACTTATATAACCTAGCCGTGTTAACTGAGGGTGGGGAGACTAAAGTGGATAAAGCTCTTCAGGGGATGAGCTATGAGCCAGTCCCCATGATGCCTGAGGGGACTATGGAGTTTGCTCTGAAGAGGCGTAGCTCTGCCCCCTACTTTATGCCTATTCCTCAGAGCTGGAACGTACCCCAGCTCGGGCGTCTTATAGGGAGATGGGTCATTAAGGATGCACCTCCGTTTGCGTATAATCTCTACGAGCAAGCAGATGGATTGTTTTTTCTGCCTGGCAGAACCATAACGTCGCAAGAGCGATCCTCAATTGGGGATCTGTATTCGAGAATACAGAAGTATGAGCGAAATAGAGAGCAATACGTATCCAACGTTGAACGTGCTCGAGAGAGACTTGGATTATAAGGAGTCTCTTTGGGGCTAAACAGAATACTAACTAGCGAGAAGATATACGGTAACAGAAGTTCGTAAAAACATAGAGAAATGAAATGGGGATAATCATTATTGTGTCCAAACTCGATGTGAGCACAGGTCTAATCAATGTCCTGTAATGATTTCTGAGGAGGACAAGATGAGACAGATAAGCAATCGATTCTTCGCTATCCACGGAGAGTCCATATAGTCCTAAAAGCGTATGAAAAGATACATACATTGCTTGATAATGCTAATAGCTGGCACTTATTCCTTATTTGGTCAGCACGAAGTGCGAGGAGTAGTCGTAGATATTCAAGGTAAGCCCATTGAGTATGTAAATGTCGTTGCGATGCAACAACCCGACTCTATCTTTGTCTCGGGATGTGTAACCGATGCTAGGGGGAACTTTAGGTTTGATAGCTTGCCTTCTGAATGTTATCTCAGATTCAGTTCTATAGGATACCAAGCACAAAACATCAAGGCGAGTGAGCAAATGCGAGTTGTATTACAAGAAGAACCCCAAAAACTTGCCGAAGTCTCTGTTATTGCCCGTAGCATTAAAGAACGACCTGGAGGATATACGATGTCTATGCAGAATAATCCCCTTACTCAAGGTAAAAAAGTAATGCAAGTTCTGGAACTCTTGCCACACATACATCTCGAAGAGGGAAAAGTTACCATCCTTGATAGATCTGTTGAGGCGATTTATGTCGATGGATTACGCATACAGGATCAGAGAGAACTTGAGAATCTACCAGTAGAGCATATAGCTCGCATTGAAGTGGACTATACCTCTTCTGTACGCGAAGGTGCTAGTGCTACGGGTGGTGTATTGAGGATTTATCTGAAAGAACAAGCGAAAGCAGAATGGTCTATGAATTTAGGTTCAGAGACTCTCTATATGCCGGCCTATGGATGGAGAGGGGGAAGCCTTGATAACTATCTCTCTGTACGTTGGAATAAGCTTACCCTCCGTAATGCAATGGAAGCAGGGAAGCAACTCTACCTCAGCGATGAAGAGACGAGCATCACAGATAAGACAAGAGGACTCATACAACACAGCTTCGATGAATTTCGGAACTGGACTACCTCCTTCTCTAATCGCCTAAGTGTTAGCTATCAAATTGCACCCAAGCACTTAGTAGCCTCCTCCCTCCTTTATCGTTATCAGCTTGAGACACCCAAACACACACTGACTGATTTACTTCACGACAACAACTCTTTTCTGTATCAACGTAATCCTATACACTTGTGGCAATGGCTGAACACTTATAAGTGGTCGGTGAGTCCTAAAACAACTTTGAGCCTCTTTACAGATGTGTTGAGTAGACATCTTGAACTGACTACGACAGACCAAAAGCCTTATATCTATAATGGCTCATCGGCGCAGCAGACACACATGTATCGTCTCAAGACGATGCTAGAGCGACAGCTTAAGAACGGGGCTAAATTTACTTTCGGGAGTGATCTACAATGGCTCAAACAGCATGAGAAGACGGTGGGCTTCGTAAAGACCGACATGAGTTCATCTATGTCCAGCCTATTCTCAACCTTCGCAAGCAGGGTCGGTAGCCTACAGTATGAGTTAGGGTTACGTGTCCAGACTAATACAATACAAGTAGTTCAAGCAGAGAGAACGTATAATTACAACTATACAAGCCTATACCCTTCTCTATCGGCAATGTATCTTATTGACAAAAAGTACAATCATCTATTGAGAGTAAATGTATCTCGAGTTATGGGAAGTATCCCATACAGTGCTATAAGTGGCTATCGACAATACAATGGCTCTTACCATTATAGTATTGGCAACCCAAACCTCAGTACTCCAATAGGTGCACAGGCTATGGCACTCTTGTCTATATGGGGTAAGCTTAATCTTAGCTTGGGTGTACTGCACTATAAGTCTCCTATTTATTTTGAGCGTAAAATAGATAGCGACCAAGAAGAAACGACATATACGGTTCCTATGAATGGAAGATATCAAACTCTAGGAATTGCTTCATTAGAATGGCAACACAAGATAACGAAGTGGTGGAATATCAAAACCTCCGCAATGCTACGAAGCCATAGTGCCGATGCTGGCGTCTTGGTTCGAAATCAAGTGGGGAGTGTATTTAGGCACAATAGTATGTTTACATTTACTCCGAGTTTTAGTGCAGGTCTACGTCTCATGTACGAACCCACCTATAGATACCTAGATAGGACAATGGAGGCTGTGGGCTCTATCTCGGTCGATGTATATAAGACACTCCTTAAGGGGAAGATGGACATCCGCTTTAATTCGACTATTTATCGAAAAGAACGTAGTGCTATTACATCAAAAGAGCAGTTCGTACACCATTACCATAATCTCACTCGAAGCCCTTCGTTTTCCCTGTCAATCAGCTATCGATTGGGGAGTGGCACGAAAATAAAAGCACTTGAGGAGACTAAAGCCTTGCAACTCTATCAAAAGATTGAAGATGCCAAGTAAGCTATATTTAATCAACCAATGTGATTCTATGGATTGTGGACCACCTTACTCGGCTCTTCCTTGAGCCTTACCTATGGGATATTCGGTAGCTACCCATTTTAGAGTATTCAGAGCATCTCGGCTATCTCAGGATATACTCTGTACAAACTAGGCGTAAGCAAAAGAAAAGTGTCATAATTCCTTGAATTATGACACTTAACTCTTTTGCTTTCTCTATCAGATACTCGCTTGCGGTATGGACGGAATATGAACCACACCTATAATCTATCTGTAAATCAGAGTTTTCTAACAGTATTCAAAGCCCTTATGTAGCATTTATGTAGCAAATATTTGACTACCTATTGACTGCTACCCTGAAAACATGCTGAACTGCTTCAGTACTCTATTTTCTTGGTACAAAGGTATACAAAAATGGACAATCTAAAAAGCTATTGACGATTAGCCTTTTGTATATTCTTTTGCTACATTGTTCAGTGCACGGTGCAAGACCCTATATATAAGGGCTTGCACCGTGCACTGAGGTCTCAGCGATATATCCATGTGTCGATAGGGAATAACCTTATGAAAAATTACTCCACTACATCATATCTGGGCTCACGGCATTATCTTAGTTATTATGCCCCTATGCATCCGCTATCAATATCAATTTGCATCTGATGCAAGACGATTTGCGTCGGGTGCAAAAACTTGCGTGTAGCGGGTTGCTCTTGCCAAGATGCCACTATAACTTTATGTATATGAAAAAGTTCGTGGATTTTCTAAGAGCAACAAGACTTCAGTCTAACTACACTCAGGAGTATGTCGCTGATAAACTGGATGTTACAACTAGTACCATCTCTCGCTGGGAGAATGGAGAAACTGAGATAACCCTCCAGCAAGCCTTTCGCTATGCGGAAGTGCTGGAGCTAGACCTTAGAAAGGTGTTTGCATTTCTTGCAAATGAAGACAGCCTTATCCCTATAGGGGAAATCCATGTCACAGCCTACTCTCAAGCTGCCTATATGGCAATTCTACAAGCAGCCCTCGAGCAACAACTAGATGTTACAATCAAAACCAGCAGATATTAACAAATGGAAATAATCACTTTAGAGAGTCAAGCCTTCCAAAGTTTGATGGATCGTCTCAATCGTATTGAGCAATACATACAAAGAACAAGCCTCCTTCTTCAAGATATTGACGATGAGTTAGAAATGTCGACAAAGGATTTAATAGACACCCTACTCATTTCGGCATCAACCCTCTATCGCTGGAGAAAGAAGAATCTAGTTCGTTTCCGCTATACAGAGAGCGGAGATGTGCGATACTACTTCAAATCTATTCTAATCGCAGCAAAGACGAATCGCTTGCGAGTTCCTAACATGCGTAATGAAGAGTTAATCGGTCGTCTTAATCGCTTCAAAGATGACATCATACTAAACACATGCTCAATCCCCAGACTATGATTGATAAAAATGAAATCCTTTCCCTTACGCAGGGAGGCTTGAATGTGTTTTCACACTACTTGGGCTTTGAGGTAAATTTGCATCGTAATTTCCGCAGTCCCTTCTACGAGGATAAGCGTGCCTCTTGTCATATCTACTACGATAGGAAGA
>CAMBHQ010000105.1 GCA_945867245.1 uncultured Porphyromonas sp. | reverse complement strand
GCTAAGGCTTTAGTAGCCTGCGGAATTTGCCGGGAATGGGCTGGTCGAAGTCGTAGCGACGCTTGCTCTTGGGGTGTACGAAGGAGAAGGCCATGCTCTCTAGAGCTACCATCCCGAGGTCTTTGCGCTTGCTGCCGTTGCGCCAGTCCCCCATGATGGGGCGCTTGAGGGCAGACATCTGTCGACGTAGGCGATTATTGCGCCCATCGAGTAGCTCTACCACGACGAGGGCAGCGAGCTCCGTCTGTTGTAGACAGCGGTAGCGTGCTTGTCCGGCTGTTTCGCTACCCCGTACGTGCCGACTAGGCTTGCGCCCTTTGGGGTCTTCGTTGCTAGGTGCAGCCAGATAGCCCTCGCTATCGGGTATCTGCCCCTCGGCTACGAGCACGAACTGCTGGCGCAGTACATAGCGCCCCCAGTGCTCGCTCATCTCTGCCTGTAGGGCGGGAGTCTTGGCCATCAGCACGAAGCCTGAGCAGTCCTTGTCGATACGATTGAGCAGGAAGACCTTGGCTCGGGGATTGAACTTTTTGAGGTGCTTGCTCACCACCTGCATAGCCGTCTCATCGCGCTCCTCGCCACTGGCTACAGTGGGGATACCTGCAGCCTTATGTATCAGTATCAGGTCTTCGTCTTGCCAAAGGATATCCACTAGGCGGTGGTGCAGGGTCGTAGGGAGTGGCGCAGGGTGTAGCACGACTCTATCGCCGACGCTGAGGGCATAGTCCCACTGCGTCGTAGCCTCACCATTGACCGAGATGTAGCGGTCGCCGAGCAGTTGCTTCACAGTCGTACGACTACGGTCCTTGAGGGCATACTGGGTCAGGAAGGCCAGCAGGCCACCCTCTGTCTGTCCCTCGGCCACGCTATAGCTGTGCTCGGGGCGTGCCACACGGGGCATCTTGAGTTTACTTATATTCTTTTTCATCTAATAGTTCTATTCTTTGGCAAGGCTATCCGGACGCTTAATAATGAATACCTCTTCGCCCGGGGCGTGCATCAGATAGCGCTCGCGGGCAATCTCCTCTACCCCGACACCGAGCTCCTTGAGCTCAGACACACGGGTACTATCCTGCTCGTAGATAGTACGCTCACGCTTAATTTCCGTCTGGATGTAACGCTCGCGCTCACGGAGGTCTAGATAGCCTAAAAGGGTCTTATCCCCCGAGAAGAGGGTAACACCCAGAGTAAGCACGGCTGCCACTAGATACTTGAGTAACCAGAAGCGCCTATTCATAGATTTGACCCATTCCCAGGTGGAGCCTAGGATGTTCTTTTTCGGAGAGAATGCCATAAGCAGTATATATTATCGTACAAAGATACGAAAAGCGGGGCAATGCCTTGCTAAGGGCTTGAGAAAACGCCACTTGGAGGCTCGCCCCTCAGCCCTCGTTAGAGGGCCTAATGTCCGCCTAATAGGTCGCCACTTGTTCGCCTACTAGGCAGACGAACGTCGACCTACTAGGCGAACAAGTGGCGACCTATTAGGGGGCGAGACAAAGGCCCGCTATGCGCTACAGAAAAAGGAAAAGCCTCACCGAGTCCCTATAAGGGTATCTCGGCGAGGCTTTTCTTATTGTCATGCTAGGCCGAAGCCTAAGCAACTAGTTTTTGGGGTTGTTGGGCTTAACCTGAACGAGGGCTCCGTAGACCTTACCATCCTGGAACTGGAAGCCGGGCTTCGTCGTTGGGTTTACGGTCTGTGGCTCACTTACGAGGTTGCTCTGAGCTACAGAGCCGTCAGGGTTAAGGAGGTCATAGGTCATTCGTACCTTGAAGACAGCACCTGGGTCAGCAGAGAACCATAGATAGAAGCGACCTGTCGTCGTGCTGCCTGCATCTAGCCGGATGCCCTCTTGACCATTGGCATCATAGAGTGGGAAAGTCTCGGGACCTACCGTCATACCCACGAAGGGGATAGGCTGGCCAGCCTTTAGGTCTGCCTCGGGGAAACCACCAAGCGAATTATGTCCCAAAAAGCCTGCGCTGTAGAAGCCTTGATAGCTGATAGCCTTGTAGTCGCGCTGTCGGAGGACGATAGCGCCATTGGCTTCCTTAGTGGCAAGTATGTGGTCGAAGGTACCACCATGGTTACCAGTGATAGACTTCACGACGATTGTCTGACCGTTCTCGATGGGGTTTTTGAGCTTGAAGGCGAGGATGCTACCACGTGGCTCGACAACGATGTTCTGTACATCGCCATAGTTAGCCGAGTTCTGACCCGTAGCGGCATGCTGGTTACGCTTGGAGCTAGACACCTTAGCAAAGCGACTCATCATTGGGAAGTGGCGCTTCATCGCCGTAACGTTACCTACCTGCTCCTGTAGGCCTAGCCCCTTGCGGACGGCCTCAGTCGTGGTAGTGTTGCCGTTTGCCGATAGTGTAAAGAAACTGGAATATTCGCTCTGTACACCTGGCTTGAGGCGGTTAGGCTCAGAGAAAGATGGATAAGCCCCCATGAGAGCACCTGTTAACTTTCCGACAAGACCTGCTCCTGATTGCTTGAAGGCGTTACCTTCGTTTTGTACTCCTGCATAGAGGCTCTCGATAGTGCCGTTACCCGATGCCGTGTAGTACTGGGTCAGACCTTCGTATAGGGTCCAGCCTCCTGAGCGTCCTCCGAGGGCAAGAGCCATGTACCACTCGCCGTGGAATAGACCTAGACCTTTGCCTAGGTCGGCCATAGGCAGGTAGACCTCTAGGCTTTGCTTCCCGTTCTCTAGGTCCTTGAGCTCGACAACGCCCTTTCCACCCTTGATGCCTGAGCTATAGTCGCGACCATTCCATACGGTAAAGCGGACTTGTTTGGCTCCTTGCACTACCCCTGCACTATTTCTCTCTGGACGACGTAGCTTAACACTTACCTCGGTGTACTGAGGGTTAATCAGGTTATCTTTTACAAAGTATGTAGGGACACGTAGAGTACTTAAATTTGCGAACGACTCAGGGGGAGCGTATCCCCCATTAAACTCTTCTTGCGTGTACTTAACCTTAGGTATGATGCTCTCGCCATTAGCACTGGCGTCAGCGATGTCCCACCCGAGCGTACGGAAGCTCTCGTCTTCTTGCCAAGTCTGAATCTCGGCTTTGAAGCTGAGGACACCCGTCTCTAGGTCTTGCTGCTCCTCGATGCTCGCGGGCTCGTTAGCTGGTATATTGTCGTTATCCTTGGCACAAGAGGCGGCCAAGAGGGAGCTCATAGCGAGAGCTCCGATGTAAAACTTCTTCATAACTTGTCTGTGTAATTCTGCTTCGTTTGCTTGTCAAGTATCGCGGATTATAGGAACTCTCCGCCAGCATCTACCCAGTCTGTCTCTGAGTTTAGGTCTTCGCCTAGCTCGAAGTCTTTGGTTGTGGCCTTCGCCGAAAAGGTTTCCAGCAGGCTCATGCCCTTGTCGAGCGCTATTCTCTCGCCCCAAGGCTTTAGATATACTTTTTTCATGTTGTTACTTATATAATCTTATGTTTTCTCCAATTGGGCGCAAAGGTACGAATTAAATACGAAACAAACGTTAATACATTATAGATAAACCGAATAAAGATAGCAGGGGAGTTAATCACCCCCCTGCTGAGAACTTACCTTGGCGCGCACGTTGCTTTAGTGTCTACTAGAAGGCTCCAGGGGGGCGTCCGCCTGGCCCACGACGCTCTGTCTGACGCATATCTGATGCCGAAGCACCACCACTGAAGCTATTGAACTTATATATAAAGTGTAGCATCGCATAGCGTCCGATGATATTCGTCTCCTGCGAGCTGATGGCTAGGGCCGATACGTTGCGGAAGACGTTGCGCTGCTCGGCCAAGAGGTCATAGACCTTGAGACGAATAGTAGCCGCCTTGTTGCGGAGGAAGCTATAGGAGAGGCTGAGGTTAACGAGCGTCTGCTCGAAGTTGTATCCGCTAGCATATCCACTCGTAGTCGTATAGCGTACCTGGCTCTCTAGGCTGAGGTTGAGCGGGAGCGTTAGGTTGGTATCCCAGTGGATGCCGTAGTCGTTGGTCGTGGATGCCTGTAGGCTGCTGAGGCTATTGGTGGCTTTGTTGTGAGACCATATCCCCTTGAGGCTCGTATCTATCATGCCGTGGCGATAGGCTAGGGTGAGCTCTTCGCTCAGAGAGAGCGTGCGGGCCTTGTTGCGCTCGCCATTGCTAAAGCCGACAGTGGTGCTGAGGCCGTTGCGTGTGCCGGCACGTAGCGAGAACTTCTTGCCTGGCAGTGGCGTGGTATAGAAGCCACCTAGCGAGGCCGACCAGTTGCCATTGACGTTTTCGTAGCTATAGGTACGTACGCCAGTAGTCGTATCGTATAGAGACTTGGATACTATGTTGTTCTCGGTCAGGTTGGCGAAGGCGAATATATTCAGCGAGCTCTGCTTGGCAGCCGAGAATATACTCATATTGGCCATCACATTGTGGCGGAAGCCAGGGAGCAAATTCTCGTTGCCGACATAGACCACGAGGGGGTTGGTACTGTCGCTAATGGGGGAGAGCTGATTGACCGTAGGCTGGAAGCTCTGCCCACGATAGTCT
>CAMBHQ010000104.1 GCA_945867245.1 uncultured Porphyromonas sp. | reverse complement strand
CAAGTGTCCACTAACTAAGGGACGAGTGCGTAGTCGTGCGTGGTCGCTGGGCGGACTCTGAGGGCGAATGCCGTTAAGCAACAATGCGCGTGCCGTAGGAGATAATAGCCCCCGAATGCCTATCTTTGTAAGTGCAACATAAACCATTACTTATCACAAGTCATTATGCTACGACAGATTTACCTCGCCATAGCCCTCGTGCTAAGTCTTAGCTATGCCTCGGCACAGCTGCCCAGTGTCCAGCTCCGCGACATCGAGGGTAAGCGCATCGCTACCGACAGCCTTAGCGACGGCAAGCATCCCCTGATCATTACCTTCTTCGCCACCTGGTGCAAGCCCTGCCTGCGCGAGCTGAGCGCTATCGACGAGGTCTATCCCGACTGGCAGGCCGAGACGGGCGTGTGCCTAGTAGCCGTCTCCATCGACGAGGGGGCCAACAGCAAAAAGGTCAAGCCCCTAGTACGTGCCAAGGGCTGGAGCTACGAAGTACTCCTCGACCCCAATGGCGAGTTTAAGCGTGCCATGAGCGTGCAGGTTATCCCCAGTGTCATCGTCCTCAGTGCAGAGGGCGAAGTTATCTATCGCCATACCGGCTACACCGAGGGCGGTGAGCAGAAAATCATAGAGGCCTTACGCCAACACAAACGATGAATAGAGCTGTATCTAAGGGCATTTATCCTCTGGCTTGTCTCCTCCTAGGCACGCTTGGCGGGCTCAGCCCAGTACTCTCTGCCGAGCCCCTAGCCCAGAGAGACAGCCTCTCTGAGGGCAAAGAGCACTCCGCCTGGCGCTTTACCCCCCACCTGAGCCTACAATACGATGGGCACTACTCCACTATTGCTGAGGGTAATGGACGTGGGCTAAGTAATACCTACCTCGACCTCGGTCTAACGAGCCGGCACCTCGACCTCGGGGGGCGCTACGAACGACTAAGCAAACCTATGCCGGGCTACGAGCATGCCCAGGGCGAGGGGCTAAGCCACCTCTACCTGCGCCTACGCTATGCCGGTCAAGAGCTACAGATAGGCGATATATACGAGCAATTCGGTAGTGGCCTGTTGCTACGGCTCTACGAAGACCGTACCCTAGGGACGGATAATTCGCTCCGTGGGGCGAAGCTACGCCTAGCCCCACGAGAAGGTATCACCCTCAAACTCTTAGGCGGTCAGCAACGCAATTATTTCGACCGCCCTGCTCTAGGCTTTACGCAGACACGTGGCTATGTCTATGGGGCCGATGCAGAGGTCTCGATACTGAAACAATTCCGCGCCCTCAGAGATAGCGAGAGCGAGCTCGTCTTCGGTACGAGCTACGTACTGCGGAGCGCTCCCAATCAGCAAACAATCCTCAGAGTAGACGACCCCAGACAGCAACTGCGTTTCCCTCGCAATGTCGGAGCTTGGGCTAGCCGTCTAGAGTATCGCCGTGGCCCGTGGGAACTCTTCGCCGAGTATGCACTCAAGGGCGAGGACCCCAACGTAACGAACGGATATACCTTCGGTATCGGGCAAGCTTTGATGCTCACAGCATCCTACTCGGGCTCCAACTGGACGGCCTTCGCGGGGGCTAGGCGTAGCGAGGGTTTCGACTTCCGTTCTAGCCAGCACAGCAATGGGCTAGGGATGCGCCTCAACCATCTGCTCCCCTTCACACAGGTGCAGAGCTATGCTATGGCAGGCATCAACCCCTACAGCACTCAGGCCTCGGGCGAGTGGGCATGGCAGGGCGAGCTAAACTACCGCCTAGCCCGAGGCTCTCGCTTGGGAGGTCGCTACGGCACACATATCAAACTGAGTGCCTCGTACATCTATGCCCTCCGCAGTGTGGGGGACGATACGGCAAGTCTCAACCTCGTCGGTGCCGACAGCCGTAAGACCTCCTTCTGGGGTATGGGGGCCAAATACTTCCACGATATTAGCCTAGAGATAAACCGTAAGTTTAGCCAAGCCTACAGCCTCAACCTCCTCTATACCCATCAGTATTACGACCGTGGACTCCTAGAGGGCTATGGAGGGCAACTCTACAGCCATACCCTAGTCTACGACGCCAAGCATCAGCTCAGCCGCAAGCTCAGCCTGCGCACCGAGCTACAGGGACGACGACGAGTGGGCAGAGACACATGGCTCTATGCCAATGCCGAGCTAGGTATAGCCCCTGGCTTTGCCTTTGGCCTCGGCTACGAATGGTGTCCCGAGCTGAAACTCAACTATCCGTATATCAGTGCCAGTACCACCTGGAGGACGCACCGCATACAATTGGGCGTGGGCAAGACGAGCTCGGGCATGAGTTGCTCGGGCGGTGTGTGCCGTTACCTCCCCGAGATGCAGGGCTTCTTCTTATCCTATAGTTATAGCTTATAAACAATGACACAGCTTATACAGAGCCTACAGAGGCTCAGCTCTACTCTTAGAGTCCTTGGCCTAGTGATGATTGCCTCCCTAGTAGGTAGCTGCGACAAGACTCCCGAAGGCGAACGCTGGGCTCCTGCCCCAGAGCCTTCTGGGGAGAGTCGCTCCATCGTCCTCGTGGAGGAGTACACGGGGCAGGACTGCGTACACTGCCCCCGAGCAGCCTCGGTGCTACGTCAGCTACAGACCCGCTATGCTGAGCGCCTAGTGTGGGTCTCTATGCATGCCGACCGCACGGGGATGACCCGCCCCGAGCTCGCCAGTAGCGAGGCCAATAGCTATGCCGAACACTTCGGTCTGCGCCGAGCTATCCCTGGTATTATGGTCAACCGACAGCCCCTCTATGCTCAGGGTATGTACTCGCAGACGAGCGACCTATGGGCCGCTATGCTCGCAGAGCTGCTACAGCAAAAGCCTAAGTATGAGATGCAGCTCGGTCTACAGCAGTCGGGGGACGATTATCAGCTCAAGGTACAGGTACAGCCACTAGATGGTAGCCCCAGCCTACAGAGCCTGATGCTACAGCTATGGCTCGTAGAGGATGTACAAGGCTATCAACTAACGCCCAGCGGAGGCAAGAGCGACTACCGACATCATCAGGTACTGCGCAGGGCGCTCAATGGCTTATGGGGCGAGGGCTACCTCACAGGCACTAGTTACACACGTACACTGTCCCTCTCGCAGGACTTAGGGGGGGCTACCGAGGGCAAAAAGATTATCGCCTTCGTCTACGACCCACAGACGCGTGCAGTGCAGACAGCGCAGATGCTTGCCCTCGGGGATGCCACTACTGCGGGGGAGGGCGAGGAGGACGCGCCCAAGGTTACTCGCCCCCTGCTACAGACAGACCAAGTCTGGTACCGCAGTCTAGAGGCAGACTACGCCAGTGGTACTACCGTAGAGTGCACTCTGGTAAAGCGCCATCCTCTGCGTGACGGAGGCGAGCGCATAGAGCTGGTGTCGCCCTTCCTCTATCTGATGCCTGGGCGTGTACAGGGCGCAGGCAAGTACAAGCTACGGGCTACCAAGCTGGACGCACTAGAGGACAAGGCGAGTGGCTTCTCGCAGTTCTGTGCTGCCAGCCTGTGTATGCTCAACGAAGAGCTAAGCGATACTATGCTGAGCGAAGAGCTAGAGCTCATAGACTCGGAGCTACGCCCAGAGCATAGCGTCTTCGTGCATTACGAGCTAAGCCCCGAGGCGAGGTCTAAGGCAGGACGCTATCGTGTGCGCCTCGACCTCCTAAAGGGCGAGCAAGTCGTCTCGACCCTTACGCTCGCCTTTGTCTACAATCCCTAGGGTGGATTGGCCTGTTTCTCTGTTTTGATAGTCCCATCGCTTATCTGCTCTGCAGCCAAGGTGGGCTATACCTTCTAGAGGATTTGATTTGCGAAACTATGGCACAATCGTATGCGTATATGGCTACCCTATAAGGTATGGGAGGGCTTCTACGCAGAGCGAGCGCCATATCAACTAGTCTTTACGCTCCCCGATGGCAGTACGCTGTCTTTTGCGACCAAAGCTAAGCAGTGGGAGGCACTTCGCAGGCAGTATCAGGAACTATTTGCTTATATGAGACTCAATCGCCCTTAGGGGAGGCAAGTGCGGCAGTGCCTTGCCCCAGAGCAGGCTTAGAAGGGTAGCGGAGACCTAGTCTCTCGCTACTCTTTTTATATTGAGATATCATCTTGTCCCCAGATGTATAGGCATTCCAAGATTGCCCGTAACTTGTTTGCCCGAAAGCGACAGGAGAGGTACTGAGAAGTGCCTCTCCTTTTGTGTATTATTCTAGACGCCTAAGGCGCCTCAAGTCTCGTCAATCTGTAAAATGTGATACGCGTAGCACTCGACAATGTCAAATTTCGTACAGCTGACAAATCTTTACTATTTACTCTGTTTGAGTATAATAAGTCTTCGATACCTTTGTGCCTGTAGCCTTGGCGCTCGTCCGGGATGCCAGAGCAAGCCTAGGCTAACACAGAATCAATCTACATATGCCAAGATTGGAGGGCTAGTAATGTCATTAATACAAATCACAAAAATATCACTCCATGAACCCAAGCAGTTATGTCAGTCCTTGGCTAGCGAGCATCGCTCGTAGCCTATCCACTTTATGCTTATTTA
>CAMBHQ010000103.1 GCA_945867245.1 uncultured Porphyromonas sp. | reverse complement strand
CTTGGAGAGGTGCACCTGAGAAGCGGACGAGTGCCGGATATAGTCCAATACCTCCTCATCAAGACGCACCAGTCCTCCACGACCAGTATCCGCAGAGCTAACCTTATTACGTCCGTAGACCCTAAGGCTCTCTGTTCGCCGCGAACAGCATAGCTGAGTATTCACGATTGACACTGGGTCAATACCCGTGGGAAGCTTATCTCCGATACTCAGGATGGCATTAAGGAAAGAAGACTTACCGGAGCTGAAGCCCCCAGCAACAGCTATTTTCAGATTCTCATCTCCTCCAGAGAGGAGCATCTCCTCGAGAGTGCGAGCTCTCTCCCATATGTTGGATATCAGCTCTTTGGTCTGCTTAAACTCCGCATTGTTATGCACCTCAGACAGATAGGCATAAAACTCCTCGAAATACCTCTCTGCAACGAAGTGCTCCCCCTGCAGGATGTGTGTAACTAAGTCTAGAACTGCCTCGGGGTAATCGTAGCGCTTCATCCGGAAGTGGGTACCAGCGACAGGTTTCCCTGCCGCTGATGCCACCTTAGATAGGAAACTTAGGTCCATAGGTTTTTATAGTCTAGTCACCAATACCCCTAATAGTTCCTGGGCAATAGTCTGCCAGTTAGATTTCTTACGCTCACGCTCTGCCTGCTCTTGTCTGTGCACTTGGCGTGCCTGCTCTAGAGCATCGTTGTAACTCTTGATGAGAGCCTCGATACGACTCTCCACGGCTACATCAATCTGCTTACGGCTATCTGTAATTATCTCCTCGACGATAGGGCGCAGGTGGTCTATCAGCGCAGGGATAACCTGCGACCTCACAGCAGCAAGCAACTTATCTGCGACACTAGGGCCTCCGAAGAGCTCCATAACCTTACCGAGAAGACCCTCTAGCACTTTCAGTAGCGGACCTGAGAGTGTCGAGAGGAGTTGCAGAATAAGCCCTATCTTCCCTCCGATGCGTTTACCAAGCATCGCCAATATGGTAGCGAGGCCACCCTCAAGGCCACCAGGGATTATCTTTCCCAACTCGCACAAAACACCCTCCACTGCAGAGTCAACACTGGGTAAGAGACCCGACAAACGCTGCTCGAAGCCAGACATAGCACCATCAAATACCGCCTGATACTGCCCAAGCTCACGCTCTAGACTCTTTACCATCACAGGGCGGATGATACTCTGTATCTCTGCTAGGAGCGAAGACGTATCACTCTTATTCGCCATAAAGACGGCAACGAGCTGTCCACTGCGTTCCTCTAGGGCTTGGCGGATATCAGCGAGGACATCATCTGCAGAGGCCTTGGTCTCCTGAGCCTCAGCACGAGAACTCTGCATCTCGGCCATAGCCTTCTCTCGCTCTAAGGCTATCTCCTTTTCCTTACCCTCTAGATCCTCGGTGTTGACAGCCTCCATCTGTGTGAGTAGATTGAGGTCAGAGACGATGGCTCCTACATAGCTGCTGACGATCGGTTTTATTCGGGCCTCGCGATAGCTATCCACATCGAGCTCGGCCAACGCCTTAGCTAGAGGCTCCACTTCGCCATCGATGGCCGATGTCAGACGAACCTCTATAGGTAGTTTACTGAAGCTGGCCAGCTGCTCCTCGACCAAAGCTCGTACGCTCTCGGCCTCGCTAGCAGGCTTCTTATCCGCCTTGGTAATGAGCATGGTGATGCCCAGTCCGTAGGTCTGCATCTCCTCTATGAAGGCCTTAGTCGTACGTCGGAGTGTACCTTGCTCCACATCCATACAGATTACGAAGTGAGTCCCCTCCTGTGCATACTGCATAATAGCGGCCTCATGCGCCTCTATACCCGAGTCAATACCCGGCATATCTACGAGAATGACTCCGCGCTTAGAGAGTTCTTCCAGGCGGGGGTTATTGAGGTACACTAGTACAAGGTCTCCGGGAGCGAGTGCAAACTTCCCGATCTGGCTGAGCGGATATCTCTGCTCTACGCCCTCCTTACTACGATGTAGTAGATACTCTTCTGCCGAGTAGTGTAGCTCGTAAGCGACAGCAGTCTCTGGCGTAATAGCTGTAGGCAGTAGTTGGATGCCTAGGAAGCTATTAATCAAAGTACTCTTACCAGCAGAAAAGTCCCCTACAATAGGCACGCGGATAGAGTCATTGTACTTGATCTGCTCGACAGCCTTGTGATAGCTACGTTCGTAGTCTGACATCTTGGATGCGAACTCGTCATCTGTCAGACGAGCCTTGGCAAGCTCATAGGCTCGCTCTAGTTGCTGTAAATACTGATTCATAATTTATACTTCTGTTGTCATTACTTCCTCATAAACACGGTGTAGCCGGGCTTGGAGACGAAGACCCCTTTGTCTGTGTAGCCGATGATGTTCTTGCCATCGGCCTCGAGGTCCATGAAGCTGCCCACGTTGAAGCCCCCGTGATAGCGAACAGTCCAGCTAAGACCATTGGTGAAAGAGATCTCGATCTTGCGTGGGTCTGCAGGGCTGATGCGTAATAGGTCATTGCCTATCTTAATCATTTGTGCCATAGTCTTTAATCTGCATTTAATGATACTTTGTACTTAATATTGAGATGAGCAAAGGTAAAGGCCCGCTCTGCCAAAACTAAGCAGAGGCCTCCAGCAAGCACCTTAACGTTTACGAAAAAAACAAAGAGCCGGCACAGTGCAGCCTCCGCATAGGATGACTGCGCTGTGCCGGCTCTTGACACTTCGTTGAGGTATAGGGGATTATTTACCCCCCCCCCGTAACATTATTTTACATTCGCGCGCTTGCATAATCGCTTGCCTATATCTTATTCTGAAGCAAAGATAACCACTTTCGGCCATCCGTGCAAGGGACACACGATTGGCCACCTAATAGGCAGACAAGTGGCCGCCTAGTAGGCGGACGATCGTCGACCTAATAGGCGGACGATCGTCGACCTAGTAGGCGGACAAGTGGGGAGGATAGCGAGCTTGCTATTTGCGACACCATAAGAAGGTGCATCCGAGCAGATACGGCTAAAATTCGTACTTTTGGAGGGCTTGAACAAAGACATATAACGAAGCATTAATGAATAAGCAACTAAAGATAGCTCTCATCGGCTACGGCCGTATGGGACAAATGATACACCGCATAGCCGAAGAACGTGGGCACAGCATCGTGGCCACAATAGATGGTCCCAACGACAACCAATGGCAAGCTGATGCCCTCGCTAAGGCCGACGTCGCCATCGAGTTTACACAACCCGCTGCCGCTGCCGCCAATGTGCGCCACCTACTAGAGCTAGGCATACCCGTCATCTCCGGCACGACGGGCTGGCAAAACGAATTAGCCGAGCTACGTAGCACACTCGAGGGCTCGGGCAAAGGCGCCCTAATGTGGGCCTCTAATTACAGCATCGGAGTCAATCTTTTCTTCAAGATTAACCACCTAGTAGCTGGCATCATGGAGCATGTATCGGGTTACCGCGCGACTCTCAGTGAGACACACCACATCCACAAACTAGACGCTCCCAGCGGTACGGCTATCACCCTAGCCGAGCAGGTCATCAGCGGTATGCCTAGTCGACTCGACAATTGGCAACTGGTAACCGAGGACAGGGCTATAGATGGGGACAAAACCCTCCCTATCACCGCTATTCGTGAGGGCGAAGTACCCGGCATCCATACTGTAAGCTATCACTCAGACGTTGATAGCATAGAGCTCCGACACGAGGCCTACGGCCGTCAAGGCTTTGCCGAAGGTGCTGTCGTGGCTGCCGAGTTCTTGGACGGCCGTCAGGGTTACTATACGATGGACGACCTGCTCACCCACTTCCTACAATCCCAACATTAGACTATGGCGCTGAAACAATATCTACCAGAGCACGAGAGCAAGGGGGCTAAGACGCTCCGCTATGCCAAGGGGGGCGTGGCCTGCCTCCTTAGCCTAGCCTTCTGCCTGTGGGCTGGCTGGGGCTGGCTCATCATCCTCCCGCTCGTCTTCGATTACTTCTTTACCAAATACATCAACTGGGGCTGGGGGCGCGACCACGAGAACCCTATGGCTCGTGCCGTAATCTCCCTCGTCGGAGACCTCCTCTATGTCGTAATCGCTGTGAGCTTCATCTTTACCTTCTTCTTTCAGAATTTCGGTATTCCCTCGTCGTCCCTAGAGAAGACTCTCCTAACGGGCGACTACCTATTCGTTAGCAAGCTCAAGTATGGGCCACGCCTGCCGATGACACCTGTAGCCCTCCCCCTAGTACACAATCGTCTCTGGGACAGTGAGACCTACAGCTCTAGCATCCTCTGCGACTATAAGCGTCTACCAGGCTATGGACAGATAGAGCGTGGAGACCTAGTCGTCTTTAACTTCCCCGCGGGGGACACCGTAGCGACGAAGATGACCAACCCCGACTACCTAACACTATGCCATCTATACGGACGCGAGGTAGTACACAGCGACCGAGCTACCTTCGGGGAGATTATCTATCGCCCCATCGACCGACGCGACCACTATGTGAAGCGCCTCGTCGGGATGCCGGGGGACAAATTCGAAATCAAGGATACCCAAGTATTTATTGACGACAAGCC
>CAMBHQ010000102.1 GCA_945867245.1 uncultured Porphyromonas sp. | reverse complement strand
AGCCCGAACGAATACGACATACTCAGGCTCTTTGGACGCAAGCAAGGCTTAAAGCAGACCAAGCTCTGTTCGCTATTTAGCGAAGCGAGCCTTAATAGGCTCAATTACCTTATTTTCGCCCATTGGAACGAGCCGACTCCTCATCTCATTACCGCAAGTAAGCCTTTTTTCGGCCTACTTCTTTGCCGACCTTTTCCCGCTAGTTCTTTACTCCTCCTCAAGTCCTTGATAGCTGCACTCTTAGTCCTAATTTTGCCTCCAAAAGAAAAGGCAAGCGAGAGCATCCGCCCCGACTTGCCACCATATAGAAGCGCAACTTAAAACCAACCGAAGCAATGAAAATTATTATCGTAGAGGGCAAAGCGTGGGAGCAGCTCCGCTCCGCCTTTGCCGACTTCATCCACCGCGCGGAGCAACTCATCGGCAATCCGCCCCAAACAGAAGCGTGGCTCGACAATGAAGCTGTCTGCCGTAGGCTGAGCATCAGCAAGCGAACCTTGCAGACGCTCAGAGATACGGGCAAAATCCCCTTCTCTATGGTCGGACACAAGTGCTACTACAAAGAGAGTGACATCGCGGAAGCACTGAACGCACGAACTGAATGAATGCAATATGGCAGAGAATGAAATTATTACAAGCGAAAACCCTCAAATACTGATGTTTACTCAGATGATGGAGGGTGTATTAGCCAAGCTGGAGCGTTATTGTGCCTCGGCTCGCCCGATGTTAGGCGGTGAAGTCTTCCTCACTGGCGAGGAGGTCTGCGAGCTACTCAAGTTCAGTACACGAACGCTCCAAGAGTACCGAAGCAACGGCACATTAGCCTACTACAAGATAGGAGGCAAGATATTGTACAAGCAGAGCGATATTCAAGCGATGCTCGAAAGGCATTATAACCCCATTCTAACAGTCAGAAAGTAGGATTAGACAGACTCAAGTCAGAATAGACTTAGGTCAGTTGGTCAGTTAGTCTATTTAGGCCAACCTCCAGAGCAACTCATCTAGCAAGGTCTAACCTTAGCTTTGAAGTCATATAACGACCTCTGAAATGACCTCTGAGCTTAGTCTTGGAGTTATAGAGCAAGCTCAGAACTCAAGAACTAACAGACTTGCTGAATGCTGAGCTATCAGCTACTGACATATACCCAAATCTTGATCTCAGCAAGGTGTGTCTTTGTCCCACAAACTGCCGTTTGTCCCACAAAGACCCTTGCCTCGGTGCGAGGGAGCAATCACCTCCAAAGTCGGGATTAAACAACGCAAACTATGAACCCAAAGCAAGACAAAACGAGATGTGCCACCAGCCCCAGCAAGTGGGACAGATGGCACATTCGTTTACCAAAGAAAGAAGACCAAGAGAAGGTCGAAAGGCTCTTCCGAAAGTCGGGAGTGAAAACGAAGAGCGACTATGTGAGAGCAAGAATCCTAGGCGAATCGTTCAAGGTCATCACAGAGGACAAGTCCACTGAGAAGCACCTCCGTGAACTAAGCTCTATCATCGCCTCTATTCAGCAGGTCGGCATCCTCTACAACGAAGCCGTGAAGACGCTAAACAGCTACCACTCTGTAGCCACGGCTCAGCGAATGCTTACCAAGCTCGAAAGGTACTCTGCCCTCCTCATCACGCTACAAGAGCAAGCGATAAGGCTGACGGAGGGTTTGCCGAATCAACATCCAACAGAATGAGCTATCTAGTTTTCATTATCTTTGTGCCTGTAGATTATTGTTAGCTATGGATATAGTAGATGAGAACAAGCTTGATTCAGCAGGGAGAGAGCAAACATCACCATTAGGTCGTGTTTATATACATGACCTAAGCCTTCTTAGTCCTGTGATAAGAGGGGGAAATGCCCTGTTAGCATCAAAGGTTTTAGCCGATGTCGGGGTTGATACGAGTGTCGTGTCTTGGGGCAAATATCTGTCCAAGATATGTCAAGATTTTCTGAGCCTTCATAAACGAGTTTCTCCAAGTCCTAAGGATTATGAACTTTTGGCACATGCCATGCAAAGTTCCCAAGACCCACACGGGGAGGATTACGCCTATGTTCGGTCACAACTTATGGCTAGAAAGCCTAGCAACCTCGCTTGGGGGGTAGACCATTCTGACAACCTAATAAAGGGGCAGGGGTTTCAGCTATCAAGAGTTGTTCAAGAGCTTGGTTCACAGATGGGGTTAGGAAAAGGTGAGATGCATCTTTTCTGCTTCGAAAGCCCATTGGAAGAGTTCTACGCTAGGATAATAGCGAATATCTTAGGGCTAGACTTTCACGTAGTAGATAAGTCCCCCATATCCTACTCTGGATCTCTTGCAGAGGAATACATCGATCAGCTTAAAGCTGTACTAAAATGGGGGCATCATCGTAAGATAAGAGAGCTCTTTCATCAATCAGAGGAGTTTGCGGTCAAGGTAGACTTGAAGACCCTGATTGATGTCAACAAAGAAGAAAACCTTAAAGGGTTGCACCTCGCTATCGTGTGTAGTTCTAAGGAAGACTATGCGGTATGCTTAGCACAAACACATCTCTTCAAAGCAAAAAGGGGCGGCGTTTTAGGTCTATCTCTAACTCTTGAAGAGCAGGTTTCTTATAACAACATCAGCAATTTGCAGGACGCAATTTGGTGTAGCCGTTTCTTGCTAGGACAAGAAGACGTCTTTTTCGAGGTAAGCTCAGATACTTCAGAACTCAAAGCTCTCGGGCGATATACTCAAGAGAATATGTTCAGCTACAACCTCAGCGAAGAGAACGATGCTGGGTTTATATATCGAGAGTCAATGAACGGCACTGAAGTTAGGGCTTATGAGCTGTCTGAGGGAGATGTGACTATACTTAGTCTCGTGCATAAAGAAGCGATAACATACGAATCTCTGCTTGAGAGGTATAAAGAAGCTTATCCCGAGGGTTTGGATGTATCGGTAATAGACATAATAGAAACCTTGAGGCAAGAAGGGCTAATTTACCTGAATAGAGAAACTCAGAAGTTAGCTAGTGCTGTGGCTAGAAAGAAAGCATAGTTCAAAATTCTCCAATTTGCGAGGTATTGCACAGAATAAGAATTTCGCTATCTTTGCAAGCGTAGGCATACTTCAGATGTTATGCGGTCGTGGGAGGAGTGCAAGTCGCAATCGTCCTCTAGACAAAGTAACACTGAACTACGACCTTTATCAAGCCTTTAGGGACTTAGGTTTGTTAAGGGTTATCATATAACTAAGTCCCTTAATCTAACGAACCAAGTAGTACATGAAAGTTCTAAAACGAATCTCGTTCGAGAGTTTCGAACAGCTCTCAGAGCTAGAGGCTGCCAAACTCTACGGTGGCAATGGGGATGGGGGAAGTACTACTCCTCCACCAACAAATACTGATGGCAATGAGAATAAGCCTACTCCTTTCCTTTCTTTTGAGGAATGGAAAAAGCAAATGGACAAATCAACCCCTAAGTTCGACTCTGAGAAGTTCAAGGACTCTATCTTTAAGGGCTTAAAAAATGGTGAACTAGGGCCAACAAAGCCTTTTAATCCTCAAGGTCCAGGGGTAACCATCAATATTCCAGTACCAAGTCGTAAGTAGATCTAACTAACTGTGGGGAGGTAAGAGGGGGGAGTTGCTCCTTCTTACCTCCCACAACTTTTAAGTGTTCAAAGAAGACCAAAAATAACCTCTATGAGATGGGCTTTTGCGTTTATTATCGGTCTTTTCTTGCTAGGTGAGTTAGCTTACGCGCAAGAAGACCATAGTTGGAGTAGACAGGACAGTCTAGTTCAGATTATGAATGAGGGGAGATACCTGACGGCAGAGCTCTTTTTGGATGATTCGTCTTCAGAAATTGAGCCTTGGCTTGAAGAGCTCCTAAGGTGTAAAGTCGCCCAAGCTCGAAATCGACCCAAAGTGGTTCTAGACAGGGTTAGAAGAGCCCTCCAAGGTCAGAATACGCTTCCATCATGGGTCGATATACTTCTTGTAGATTTAGCCCTTACGGAGTGCTATAAGTCAGATGATACTCAAACGCGAGATTGGCTTAAAAAATATGTTGCGAAAAACTCGCAAAAATATAATCAAGAAGAACTGTACGAACTTCGCGGTTTGCTACATGCGGATAGCCTTCGTGAGAATGTAGATTCTCTCAATCTAATTTACAGGGCAACCTATGGAAAGTTCCCCTATAGAGCTTCTATGGGTACAGACTCTATTCCGATAAAGAAGTCTCAGAAGGGTATGCCTGTTATCCCTGCACGTGTTAATGGAACTGCATGTGATATTCTTGTCGATACAGGAGCACTCAACGCTGAAATGCCATTCGAACTTGTAGAAGCGCTTGGGCTTAGTTATAAGCTGGGGCGGTTCACGAATCTCGCAGGACAGGAAGTAGCAGGGCTAGTCGTCATAGATTCTCTAACTATTGGGGGGACTACATTTTATGATATGCCCATCATTGTATCAAAGCCAACAAAAGAGCTATACCCTAACGCCCTAGAAATCCCCGATTTCTTTAAGGTAATTTCCGTAGGAAATGATATATTAAGAAAGTTTAACTCTGTGGACTTTGATTTCGACTATAATCATATATACTTTCATCGGTTAACCCCTCAGTTCCCATCAAAGGAGCGAAGTAATATGATAGAGATCACCCACATTTATGCTTCCCTCCAAATCAATA
>CAMBHQ010000101.1 GCA_945867245.1 uncultured Porphyromonas sp. | reverse complement strand
GGCAAGCGTCCAGAGGCAACCAATAATGATACTAATACTGGTATTGTGGCTAGCATATTGGCCTGCAGCCTCGTACTCACGTCGTCCGATAGATTGTCCTATCGTTACCTCACTACCTGTTTTGGTCAGGTAAGTACTGGCCTGCGCTATCCATAGGAATACCGAGATAATACCTACAGCAGCCACCTCTTGACTGCCGAGACGCCCGAGCCAAGCCATATCAGTGAAGCTATAAGCCATCTGCACAAAACTGGTCCCCATAATAGGAAGAGCCAAGCGAAACAGATGCCGAGGGATGCTCCCAACGGTCAAATCTTTTACATTCAGCAAAGTGTTATCCTCTTAATTATTAGCCTGCAAAGATACTGATTATTCGGCAACTGCACAGAGATGCTATTCGATAAGACAGGACCTATTGCTCCGCCTACAACCTCACTAGGCTAAGCCTAGCGGGGCTACGATAAGTCATCAAGCACTGCACGACTGTACAGCCATTGATGTACAGCCGTGCAGACGCTAGTGTATAGGGAGCTTGGTACAGTCCGAGCTATGTGCAGCTACAGGATTAGCGGCTCGAGCTACAGATATCACCACAGGAGCAGACGAGCAGTAGTACCCACAGCATAGGCAGGAGGCCAAGAGCACTAGACAAGCGTGTAGTACTTCGCTGGTCAATAGGCGCTAAAGTGTTATCTTTGTATGTTTTATAGGACCAGCTATTAGCCCTAGGCTATACGGTCTACTTATATTTGTACTTATTACATTCCGAATGCAGAACCTAGAGATTACCGGTGCCAAAGTGCACAATCTCAAGAACATTGATGCGCACATTCCTCGCTACTCGCTGACCGTATTTACTGGTTTGAGCGGGAGCGGCAAGAGTTCGCTAGCTTTTGATACTATATTTGCCGAGGGACAAAGACGTTATATAGAGACCTTCGGTGCTTATGCCCGAGGCTTCCTCGGCGGAGGGATGGAGCGTCCTGATGTAGAGGATATACGTGGCCTCGGTCCCGTCATATCCATCGACCAAAAAACCACCAACCGCAATCCACGCTCGACCGTAGGAACGGTAACAGAGGTCTACGACTTCTTCCGCCTGCTCTATGCCCGTGCAGGCCAAGCTGTATCTTATCTATCAGGGCTACCCATGGTACGCTATACCGAGGGCGAGATCCTAGATAAACTGCTCAGCCAGTTCGATGGCCAACGCGTCTACTTCTTAGCACCGGTTGTCAAGCAACGCAAAGGCCACTACAAGGAACTATTCGAGCATCTACGCAAGAAAGGCTATCTGACAGTACGTGTCGATGGTGAACTGCGCGAGATTACCTACGGCATGCGCCTAGACCGCTACAAGCAACACAGCGTCGAGGTGCAGACCGACAGGCTAAGCATCAGCGAAGCACAGCGCGAGCGCATCGCTAGTAGCCTAGCGCTCAGCATGCGCGAGGGCAAGGGCATTATGATGGTACAGGCAGCAGATAGTGGAGAGATTACCTACTACAGCCGCAATCTGATGTGCCCAGAGACGGGTCTAGCCTACAATGAGCCCGCTCCACACAACTTCTCTTTCAACTCGCCCAACGGCTATTGCCCACACTGCCGTGGCCTAGGAGAGGTCAGCATACTAGACCGTAGCACAGTCTTGCCCGACCCTTCACTGAGCGTTGCTAAGGGTGCTATAGCACCACTCGGCAAGCCTAAAAAGAATCTCCTCGGACAACAGATACAGGCGCTCTTCCTCCGGCACGAGCAGAGCATAGACACCCCCATTAATCAGCTCCCCGAGGGGCTAATAGAAGAACTGCTCTACGGCAGTGAGGACGAGCTAGCTGTAGAAGTCGAGCAGTACGGCAGCAAGAAAACGCTCTATCTACACTACAATGGATTGGCCGAGTATCTACCAGCTCTCAGTGGCGAGGAATGGGAATACAATGCCGAGAAATGGGCTCGGCAATATATGCGTGTAGAGTGCTGTCCCGAGTGCCAAGGTATGCGCCTCAATCGCGAAGCACTGCACTATTATATAGACGACAAAAACATTGGCGAGCTCGCCACTATGGAGCTTAGCAAACTCGCCGAATGGGTAGACGATGTAGAGCAGCGCCTAAGCCCTGCGCAACGTACTATTGCCCACGAAGTACTCAAAGAAATACGCAAGCGTCTATCCTTCCTACTCGATGTCGGGCTAGGCTATCTGACTATGAACCGCTGTGCTGCTACCCTCTCTGGAGGAGAGAGTCAGCGCATACGCCTAGCCACACAGATTGGCACGCAACTAGTAGAGGTACTATACATCCTCGATGAACCCAGCATTGGTCTACACCAGCGGGATAATATCCGCCTGATAGACTCTCTCAAAAAGCTCAGAGACCTCGGCAATACTGTCATTGTAGTAGAGCACGACAAGGATATGATGCTCGAGGCAGACCACATCATAGACATGGGACCACGGGCAGGACGCTTCGGAGGCGAGGTTGTCTTCATGGGCACACCACAGGAGATGATGCGGAGCAATAGTACCACAGCCCAGTACATCAGCGGGGCACTACAAATAACGCCACTAGCCGAACGTCGCTCTGGCAATGGCAAGGAGCTACGCATACTCGGGGCTCGTGGCAATAATCTACAGAACGTCAGTGTTACCCTACCTCTAGGTACACTGACCTGCATTGTCGGCGTATCCGGTAGTGGCAAGAGTACACTCATCAACCAAACGTTCTATCCTGCACTCAGCCAGCGTCTCTACCGCAGCGATGAGGCGCCTCTAGAGCATGACGCTATAGAGGGACTAGAGCATATAGACAAGGTAGTAGCCGTAGACCAGAGTCCTATCGGACGGACACCCCGCAGTAACCCCGCCACTTATACGGGCGTCTTCACAGAGATTCGCAACTTATTCGTCGGGCTAGCCGAGAGCCGTATGCGTGGCTACAAACCAGGGCGCTTCAGCTTCAACGTCTCGGGCGGGCGTTGCGAGGAGTGCAAAGGCAATGGCTACAAGACGATAGAGATGAATTTCCTACCCGATGTCTACGCCCCATGCGAGCTATGCCATGGCAAGCGCTACAACAGAGAGACGCTAGAGGTACGCTTCAAGGGCAAGAGCATCGCTGACGTACTGGATATGACCATCAATCAGGCCGCAGAGTTTTTTGAGCACATCCCCCAGATATACAAGAAGCTACAGGTGCTACAGCAGGTCGGTCTGGGCTACATCAAGCTCGGCCAATCCTCCACGACACTATCGGGAGGAGAGAGCCAGCGTATCAAACTAGCAAGCGAACTCTCTAAGCGCGATACCGGCAATACGATATACATCCTCGATGAGCCTACTACGGGCCTGCACTTCGAGGATATACGTATCCTCCTAGACATACTACAGAGCCTAGTAGAGCGAGGAAATACTGTCCTCGTCATTGAGCACAACCTCGATATTATCAAGTGCGCCGACTACCTCATAGAGATAGGCCCCGAGGGCGGACGCCTCGGTGGGCAACTCGTCTATCAAGGCACACCCGAGGGTCTAGTCGGACACGCACAGAGCCCTACGGCCCCTTTCCTAGCACACGAACTAGAAGCACTAACGAAGAGCAAATAATCCGATTATGGCAAAATTACTCAACCGTTTATCCAACAAACAATGCCCCGAGGGCATGAGCGTCGAGGAATGGCAGGTAGCCCTCAGACGTGAGCAGGCTATAGACTCGGACTTCGTCGTAGAGCATCTCGACGACAACCGCATCTGGGGCGACTATCTCGTCTCCTCGAGTAGCAGTGGGGGACGCTACAAAGTGGCCTTCCGTGGCGTATGTAGCGAGCGCAACTATTGCTCCTGCCTAGACTTCCGCACCAACGGACTAGGAACCTGCAAGCACCTAGAGGCCGTCTCGCTCTGGCTACAACAGGAGGTCGAGGGCTACCCCTGGTCAGGACGTAGTTACGACGCACCCTATAGCTCGGTCTACGTTAGTTACAAGGGGCGTCGTTGCATCCGTATGCGCATCGGCACAGAGCAGTCCGAGGCTTACCTAAAGCTTCACAGCCGGTACTTCGCTGCCGACGGAGCACTTGCCCCCGAGCGTTACCCCGAGCTGGCGAGGCTGATGGAGGAGGGCGAGGCTATATCTTCTCACTTCCGTGTCTATGAGGACGTCTTCACCTTTGCCCAAGAGGAGCTGGCACATATTGCCTGGCGTGAGCGTCTAGCTAAGAACTACCCCGAGGAGCGCATCCACTACGCTGGCGGAGCAGAGCAGGAGCGTGCCCTCTATCAACTATGTTATCACGAGAACGCCCTCGTTGTAAGCCCCAAGCATCCTGCCAATATCGCCTTCGTCGCAGCCCTAGTACGGGCAGTGTACGCCAACGAGACACAGCTACGTCCTAGCTATATCATCGTAGACACCGAGGTCGAGGCCAAGCAGTGGAGCCGACTACTAGAGGTCGGTAGCCTGCCCGTAGAGCTTATCACAGCCGAGACCTTCATCAAGCGTATCAACAGTACGCACCCCAGTGTCTGCCTAGTCTGGGTAGACAATGCCAAGGGACTACGCGACTGGAAGGACGAGCTCTCCCTAGCCCTCAAAAAACTCTCTATCGCCCATCTATACATGCGCCTAGAGAGTATAGAGGACATCAGCCCCATACAGCTATCC
>CAMBHQ010000100.1 GCA_945867245.1 uncultured Porphyromonas sp. | reverse complement strand
GAGTTGCACTTACTCACCCGATTTACTAGATACTTACAAGGACGAAAGTTTTTTTCGCACCAGCTAGGCTATAGCCCCCAAACACGCAACGAATCGTCCCCTAACTAGTGGACAATCGGCCGCCTACTAGGCGGACAAGTGGCCACCTACTAGGCGGACGATCGTCGACCTAATAGGTGGACAAGTGGCGACTTTATAAGGAGGCCTCACTGTGGCTACCACAAACACAAGCGAGGGCATACCGCAGTACGGTATGCCCTCGCTTGTGTTGACTGAGACTAGCCCATAGGCACATCTCAGCGTTGATTACTTGAGCTTATGCAGGTCGTGCGGCGATAAGCAAACCTCCGACAACCTTCCCGTCTTTTAGCTGAGAGAAGATAATCCAAACACGAGTATCTGTTACCTTGATGACCTCAACCTCTGGAGCGTCTAGGACCACAGGGGTAGTAGCATAGGCAGTCTTCATCGCAACTCTACCGCCCTGCTTGGCGCCAAGCGTTAGATCGCCATCGAAGGCGAGCTCAAACGTGGTTTTATACGACCATCCCTGCTCCCAACGGAAGGATGCACGGCCATCGGCTACCGCAAAATTACGCGTTCCGTAGGTCATACGCGACGTGAGGTCTGAGCCATCGAACATACAGGCATCGGCATTGTGCGCCTTCAACGCCTCTATCTCTTCTGGCAGATAGTACTTGGTCGTAACCTCGACCTCTACAGGCACCTCGGCTGTTACCCCCATTAGGTCGGTAATCGTAACCTTCGCGGTCCCCTTACCCATAGCTACAATAGAGATAACATCGCCCTGAACATAGTTAATGCGCACAACGCTCGGGTCGCTACTCACGGCCTTATACTCGCCATTACCCGCTAGTACGTTAATAGCCTTAGGGCTACCTTCGTTCCCGAGCTTGATGAGGTCAGAGACCTTCTCGGTATCTAGTGAGAGCGCCTTATAACGCGAGCCAATAGAGATGCGCTTATACACGCCCTTGGCATCTGAAATAACGACACCGCCCCAGCCCTTAGTCTTGCTAACGATATTGATTGTGTTGCCCTCTAGAGTCGCCTCGAGGATGTCGGGGTTCTCACTGAAGACCTTATAAGTACCACCGCCTGAGAGGATCTCAATCTTAGAGGTCTCACCCACACCTAGCATCAGCTCCTCTACATCGGTCTTGATATCAGAGGCCACTTCCTCGGTCGTTGTCTGCACAGGTGCATCCTTCTTACAAGAGGTATACCCCATGCTCATAGACAGGGCCAGAGCTACTACGAGCCACTTATTCTTATTCATAGATTACTTACTGCTTTATTTATTACCAATCTTTGCTATAGGGCTTGCCGTCATACACGAGTTCATCGTCATAGAAAGCACGCGCTATAGCCTCCATAGAAGGCTTCTGACGCCATGAGAATGAGTTATGGAATGGGTTCATCGCGAATACCATGTGGGTGCGATAGCCCTGCTCGCGCATCGTCCGGAGCGTAGACTCATTTAGGATGCTAATCCCGCGTGCATACTCCTGAGAGCGCATGCCCCAGCGCTCCTTGGGCAGACCTGGGTAGGCATTCTCTAGAGAGTGGGTACCACCGTAGTCATGCAGAGCATAGTCTATATAGTTGCCAGGTTGCACACCATCTACAGCGTATAGGGTTGCAGTCTTAGTATACACGTAGACCTGTACAAGCTTATCGCCGATGGCTTTTTTGGTCTCGTAACATAGGCGAGAGGCAGCGGTGAAACTTGGGCTTACAAAGCCAGGATACTGACCATAGGCAGAATACTCATCATCGAAGAATACACCGTCTAGTTCGTAGGCATTTAGCACACGCTTAAGCTCCTGAGCGAAGAGCTTAGCCCCCTCATCAGAGAGGTTGGCAACGCCCGCGCGGTCGTGGTTACCGAGGATACCGAGGATAACCTTAATACCCTTCTCCTGTAGAGGCTTTAGGTACTTCTCGCGATTGCGAAGGATGTGCGATACGTTGGGGTTGTTGTAGTTATATACACGCCCTGTCTTCTCGTCGTAATTGATGTTACCAGAGAACAGTATCACCTGATTGAAGAGTGGCTGCCCCGTACCCTTGAGCGTAAAACAGAGGTGATTCAGCGGATTAGCATCGTTTACCTCCATACAGCTGATGAGCTCCATGCCAGAGGCCTTCTTGGCATTAGGCATCTTGGTGATATCCTTAATAAGTAGGACGAAGTCCGAAAGCTTGCTACCGGCGTTGGCTCCTACTGAGCGCAACTCATTGCCGACAGGTCGTACACGCAGAGGGACAGCATAGGTAGCCATTGCCTCGAGGTTATCTGCCGAGCGGAACGACAGCGCTATAGGCTCAGACTGGCGCGCCCCCTTGGAGATTACGACGTCCTTAGCGAAGCTTACGAGTTCCTGAGGTAGGGCTGCGTACTCCGTCTTGTTGGCCGTATTGTAGGCCGTCAGCACCTCTGGCGCATACTCTACCGTTAGTGCTGCATCAGTGGTGAGTGCGGTATTAAGATTGACAAACATATCAATCTTCCCCTCTTCGTTGAGTAGGATCTCATCCGTAGCCATAGCGCCATACTCATTGCTCATATAAGCAATAGGCTGGGCAACAGGCTGGTAACGCTCCTCGGCGAGAGGCTGCAGGTTTACCTCCTCCTTGGCACAGGAGAGGGCAGCGAGCGATAGCGTAGCTACAGCGAGAAGCGACTTTACTCTATTTATATACATACTATTGTGTCTTAATTATCAAGTTATTACTTAGCGGCAGGTAGCGATACTGCTGTCCACTTGAGGTCAGCACGCTTAGCCTTGGCATCGTTGCCGTTGGCCGTATGGTCCTTAACTGAGCGTGAGCCCTCGTCGTCGAACTTCCAGTAAGCCACTAGCCCCTCGGTAGCGGGATCTACGCTATATATATTCTGAGCAATCTCTTCCTGCGTACGCACCACATTCCAGATACGTGCCTCGGAGATCTCGCCACGTAGGTCGCGGTCGTCCGAGTAAGAGCGTCCGATCTGGAAGTCGCTTCTAGACAGGGTTACTGTCCCGACATTCTTCGTTCCCTTGCTCTGCTGCTTGCCATCGACATAGACAATCATCTCGCCAGTGGTACTATCGTAGGTAAGAGCAACATGCACCCACTGGTTAGTAGGTAGACGCTTGGTATCGTCCTTAGTGGGGAAGTTGCCATACCTCGTAGCAATCTGTATTTGGTCTGGATTGAAGTTAGCATCCCCGATACGCATGAGGAAGTAGTTCTCTACGCCCATCACGGTACTTATCAGCTTGTCGAAGTTGCGTACACGGATGAGTGCCTCCATGGTCAGCTTCGCCATATTCTGTAGGGGCGCTGGGTTGTTCCATTCGATCTCTAGGTGGTTATTCTCGATATCTGCTACCACGTTGATAAGCGCACCAGCTCTGAAGACATAGTAATACACCGAGGCAGAGGACAAGAGGCATATCTGCGAAGTCTGAATGCTCACGGGCAACACATACAACTGACTGCGGTCTAGCGTAGCTAGCTCCTTAAACTCAATAGCGATAGGCGTAGAGTTGGTAACGCCCTTGCTAATCGTTACTGTATTGTCCTCGGGCACAGAGTAGCACTCGGCGGGGAGCGCTATGGCACTGGCGTGGTAGAGCTCGTTGTAGGTAGCGACCTTCGATAGGTCTGCGGTATAGCTCACCTTGATATCCTCGTGGGCTGGACGTGCTAGCGCCACGGTGATAGGCTTGGAGATACTACCAGAGGCATTACCCTTGATAATGGTCTCAGCTACCATGCTGCTCCCCTGGATATAGCCTTTGTTGTCGAAGTTCTCTAGCTTTTGCTCACTGCTACAGGCCACTAGGGCAAGTAGTGAGAGCGCCATACAAGCATATTTATTTATGAGTTGCATGTTTACTTCTTGATACTAGGGTTAATGATATTGACCGCCTGGCGCACAGTCCCGAAGGTAAAGGCGGGCGTAAAGTAATCGTTGCCGATGTTATACATAGCTAGACCAGCGAGGTCGTAGCGTGGGTTCCTGATATTCACCCAGCGTGCAGCTCCGAGGATAGCGCTATCGCTCCCCCAGTAGCCGGTCTTCTTGTCATCCTTGTCTAGGCTATATGTGCTCACCAGTGGGACTAGCTTGTCGCCAGGTACCTGCTCGGCGGCAGCCTGCTCAGCGATGAGGACTGCATCAGACTTACCCTCTGCAGCGCGTACATCGATAAGGATATACTTGGCACGCTCTAGCACCTCTTGGCTAAAGATATTCTGCGGTAGGCCCTGCAGGAGTAGCTCTTTGCTGGGGTTACGGCTCGCCCAGTCGAGGGTCATACCGATGAAGATATGCTCGTAGCTGGTATAGGTCTGACGCTCGAGCGGAGTCAGATAATCCTTCTCCCTACCTGCGTAAGCCATCACGATACCATCGTAGCCGTACTTATTGCACCACTCTAGGCTCTTGGCCACAGAGTCTACGAGGAAGTCATTCAGGCTAGGCGTGTAGGTCTTGCCCGCATTAGCCTCGTTCATCTCGAACTCCTGCACACGTATAGCATGCACCTGCTTGATATGCTCGAAGTCGATCGTGTACAGAGTCTTGGTCCCCTTCTGCTCTCGGTTTTCCTTTATCTCCCGAGCATCCAGCTCGGCGATATTGGTCGGATGCGTGAGTACTAGATAGTCGAGGCTATCGG
>CAMBHQ010000099.1 GCA_945867245.1 uncultured Porphyromonas sp. | reverse complement strand
GACCTAAGCAGCGATCTTGAGCGTATATGGCACACTCAGCAAGTCTACCATCCAGAGGTGTTCACCTCGGAGGCGCTAGAGCAAGTGCAGAAATATAGCTACTCGAGTAAGGCTCTACGACTAGAGACGAATGGGCAGCGTATCGAGGCGGCCAAAAGCTCGGGTAAACGCGATGATAAACTGCATCAAGAGCTGCGCTGGCGTAGCGAAGCTGCCACGCAGGAGGTCGAGCTAGGTGTCGCCGCGGCAGTGCTAGCCAAGGTCTGTGCCGAGATATCGGGCTCTAGTGGTTATCTAGGTGCTATATCTGACCGTAGCAAGGCGCTCTACTTCGCTCATCAGACAGTCGGGCAGTATCAGTACGAGCAGATACGGCGTCATCCACACAAGCCGCTTAGAGGGCAAGTTTTCTATAGGCAAGACTACTTGGATGAGTTCGAGCGTATCTGGGAAACACAGCGGCGCTATCATCCCGAGCTGAGCCCCGAGCTAAAGGCCGAGTTGAGGGATATTATCATCTTCTATCAGCGTAAGCTACGCTCGCAGAAGGGACTCATATCTATGTGTACTCTAGAGTCTAAACCTCTGGAGGTACGCAAGCGTGTTTGGGCGAACGGAGCCTGGGGCGAACGGAGGCTTGTCCGTGAGATAGGCCCTCGTGTGGTAGCACGCTCAGCCCCCATATTCCAGGAGTTTAAGATTTGGCAGACACTCGCTAATGTCGTACTGCGTCACCGCAAGACTGCGAGGGATAGCGCTAAGGACTGTGTACTCGACCTCGAGCAGAAACGCTTGCTCTTCGATGAGCTAAATATCAAGGCTAAGCTCAAGGCGGATGCGGCCCTCAGCATACTGGGCCTATCGCCTAGCGAGTGGCAGATGAACTATAAGGAGCTAGAGGGGAATACGACACAGGCTGCACTATACAAGGCTTATCTGCAAATTGCGGAGCTGGAGGGCTGCGACCTAGAGCGTAGCCTAGGCTTTACAGAGACCAAACGTGAGACGAGCGATACCAAAGTGTCGGCCGCACAGATACGCAGTCTAGTGGCCAGACACTTCGAGATGCTGGGCATTAGTACCGAACTACTCAGCTTCGATGCGCTCCTCGAGCACAAGGCCTACGAGCAGCAGGCCTCCTATCAGCTATGGCACCTCCTCTATTCGTACGAGGGGGATAGCTCCGCCACGGGCAACGAGCGTCTCTATCATCTACTGGGTAAGAAATATGGCTTCGCCCGTGCGCATGCTCAGGTACTCGCCGCTGTTGCCTTTGTCCCCGACTATGCACAGCTGTCTGAGAAAGCTATCCGTAAGCTGCTGCCGTATATGCCTGAGCACGATTATAGCGAGGCCTGTCAGCTGGCAGGCTACCGACACTCTGCTCTCTCGCTGACAAAGGAGGAGAACGCTGCACGAGAGCTGAAGGACCGTCTAGCCCTACTGCCTAAGGGTGAGCTACGACAGCCAGTGGTGGAGAAAATCCTAAATCAGATGGTGAACCTTGTCAATAGCCTTATCGATAAGTACAGCGTTTACGATGAGGCCGGGCAACTACAGGAGCTACACCGCTTCGATGAGATACGCATCGAGTTGGCGCGCGAGCTGAAGCACAGCGCCAAGGAGCGTAAGGAGGCAAGCAAGTCCATCAAGGAAAACACCGAGGCAAATAAGCGCTATGCGGAGATTCTGCAGCGTGAATTCGGCATACCATATCCCTCACGTAACGATATAATACGTTATCGTCTGTATGAGGAGCTAAAGAAAGTAGGGGGCAAAGACCTCTATACCGGTAAGAGTATATCCCCTCAGCAGTTGTTTAGTGCAGATATCGAGATAGAGCATATTATCCCGAGGTCTAGGCTCTTCGATGATAGCTTCTCTAATAAGACTTTGGCCTTCCACCAGGACAATCTCAAGAAGGGCAGTCGGACGGCCTACGATTATATTGCCGAGGAGTATGCCTCAGAGCTCGATACTTATCTAGCACGTGTCGAGGAGTTCCGTAAGCAGGGGGCTTCGCCTGCCAAAATCGCCAAGCTACTGAAGCGTGGTGAGGAGATTGGCGATGGCTTTATCGAGCGAGACCTACGTGAGACGCAGTATATAGCTCGCAAAGCGCGCTTGATGCTCCTAGAGGTTAGCCGAGAGGTGGTAGCGACGAGCGGTGCCGTTACCGACCGACTGCGTGAGGAGTGGGGTCTGACGAACCTGATGAAGGAGATGAATCTAGAGAAATACAAGGCACTCGACCAAGTAGAGTATCAGGAGAGACGCCACGGACAGTCTGTAGCTGTTATTAAGGATTGGACCAAGCGTGATGACCAGCGCCACCATGCTATGGATGCCCTAACGGTAGCCTTTACTAGACGTAGCCATGTGCTGTACCTCAATACGCTGAATGCACACTATCGTCGGGAGGCTGAGCCCCAAGAGGACGAGGACGAGCAGGTGCAGAAGACTCCAAAGCTCCGGAAGGATAGGCAGGCGCTTTTTGCCGAGCCTATGCCACACTTCCGCATAGAGGCTCGCCGAGCACTAGAGCGTATATTAGTCTCGCACAAGGCTAAGAATAAAGTAGTAACCCGCAACCTAAATAAGGCTAAGGGGAGTAAGTACAAGGATGACAGGGATAAAAAAGAGCCCCAGCTAGCGCTAACGCCTAGAGGACAACTGCACAAAGAGACGATCTATGCTAAACGCCTTATGCTGATGACAACGCCCACTAAACTAGGGCCTCGTTCCTCCGAGAGTTTAGTGGCACTCATTGCCCATCGTGGACATCGGGCGGCCGTCGCTGAGCGTGTGGAGCGCTATGGCTCTATGGCGCAAGCCTTCGCTACCAAAACGTTAGCCAAAGATCCTCTACTCTACAAGGGTGAGCCACTTACTGAGGTCTATTGCTACGAGGAGATATTCACAGTGCGTAAGCCTATAGGGCCAGACCTCAAGCTAGAGCAGGTCGTGGACCTCGGTGCTAGGCGAGCGCTTCAGGCACGTCTCGAGGAGTATGGCGGTAATGCCAAGCAGGCTTTCTCGGACCTTGAGGAGCGTCCTATCTGGCTCAATAAAGCGCAGGGGATCTGTCTCAAGAGCGTAACTATCAGGGCACGCGTCAAAGACGCTATACCTCTGCATAGCAAGCGAGATCGTAGGGGGCTGAGCCTAAAGGACGATCGTGGCGCTACTATCCCTGTGGACTATGTGGCTAACTCGGGGAACCATCACGCTGCTATTTATAGGGATGCTAGCGGAAAACTTCAGGAGCTTGTAGTCCCCTTCGTGGAGGCTGTAACACGTGCTAATCTCGGACTTCCCATCATAGATAGGCATTACAATAAGGACTTAGGCTGGGAGTTCCTCTTCTCAATCAAGCAGAACGAGATGTTTGTCTTCCCTAATCCCAAGACGGGCTTCGACCCTCGTGAGATAGAGCTCCGAGACCCTGCTAATAGAGCCCTTATAAGCTCTAACCTCTATCGAGTGCAGAATTTATCATCGTGCTACTATGTCTTTAGGCATCATCTAGAGACGACTGTAGTGCGTGATTTAGAGAATGTAACTTTCAAGAGGCTCCGGACTCTTACAGGCTTGCTCGAGGGTGTCAAGGTGCGTATCAACCACCTCGGAGATATTGTCGATGTAGGAGAATACTAAAGCGACTATGCTCTACCGAACGATTTATATCGGCAGTGCTAGCTACCTCCGCCTGCGCCTCGGGCAGATGAAAATCATCTGTGCCGAGACGCAGGCAGAGCGGGGGAGCATCCCTATCGAGGACCTAGGGCTACTGATGCTCGACCATAGTCAGATAACGCTGACGCATCAGCTGATGCAGGCCTTGATGGCTAATGGGGTAGTGCTGCTCTGCTGCGATGATAGCCATTTGCCTATCGGGATGATGCTCCCCCTCTATGGGCATAGCTCGCACTCGCGCCGTGTCCGAGAGCAGATAGAGGTCAGTGAGCCACTCAAGAAGCAGCTGTGGAAGCAGACGGTCGAGGCGAAGATACGCAACCAGAGCAAGGTGCTAGAGGAGCTAGGTCTAGATGCAGGGCCTATGGCGACCTATCTCTCTGGCGTGCGCTCGGGGGATACTAGTAATATGGAGGGCATCGCTGCCCAGTATTATTGGCGTCAGCTTTTTGGCAAAGACTTCTGTCGTGATCGTGAGGGTGGTGGCGCTAATCCTCTACTTAACTTTGGCTATGCCGTCTTGCGCAGCATCGTTGCTAAGGCTATTGTGGAGACGGGCTTATTGCCCGTACTGGGTATCTTTCATCGCAATAGGTACAACCCCTACTGCCTAGCAGACGATTTGATGGAGCCTTATCGGCCCGTGGTAGATAGAGCGGTACTACGCTGGCTGTCGGTCTTCCCTAGGGATTACGACCTCTCGGGTGGGGCCAAAGCCGAGTTGCTCAAGATAGCCTCCGTCGATATGCGCCTAGGTGGCAAGTGGCATCCCTTGCTGGTAGCTGTGAAGATGACCGTCTCCTCGCTCTAATAGTTGTTACAAGGGGGAGAAACGACTGTTATTATATCCTGAGTTATGAGTAGTTATAGCCGAATAAGTTCGTATAGAAGTACGAACAAAGCAAATGAGTAAAATTAACCTACTTATTATCAATCACTTACTCGAAAACTTTTGAAATTTCAACGTGTGAGAAAATTAGGGGAGGCACGTGGTTTAGAG
>CAMBHQ010000098.1 GCA_945867245.1 uncultured Porphyromonas sp. | reverse complement strand
AGCCCATGATGATCAGCATATACTCGGAGTGATGGCAACACTATGGGGCGAAGCCATCAAAGATATCCATCGTGCTTACTATATGAGCTACCCACGCGCATTGGCTATAGCCGAGCAAGGCTGGACCGCTCATAGGCATCGCAGTTGGCACGACTTTCGCCGCTCTGTTCCCTATATACTGAATACATTAGAACGACAGGGTATAGCCCATCGCCGTCCCGTAGAGTTGTACCAATAGCTCAGACTCTCGTCGTCTCTATCAATACGTGTGAGCCATCATGGAGCGTCGTCGCTACTATGGTGGCTCTACTGCTATCCCGCAGTTTAAGTTGCTGGCGTAACTTATCCGCCCCTAGCGGGAAGTTACGACAGGTTATCTGTGCTGCTGGTAGCTCTCGGCTTAGGCGCTTGATGAGTTTGGACTGGTAGGGCCATATACGCTCGACCCTCAGAATACGTCCGGGGAAGTCCTCTATTAGTTCCCTATTCGTATATATATGCGTATGCTGATGTAGCTTAGCTAGGCCGTAGCTACGTCCTAATTGCTGATACATCCCGAGCTTGAGGATAGCGCCATTGGGTTCATAGATATAAGTTCCCAACTCCTCTGCTATGGGACAGGGCATCTGCTCTTGGGCGAAAGTGCCTTCGTAGCTATGCCTACGTCCCTCGGTCAATAAGTCTAGGCTACGCAGTGGTACTTGCTCTACGGAGGGGCTAGGCTCTAGCGGACAAATATCTAGTAATAGCTCCTTGACCTCGCCCCTATAGGCTACAGCCCATACGGCAGATATATGGGGTAGATGCTCTAGGCAGTGCTTGACATCTAGCATGGGCGATAGCTTGGCCAATATACGGCTAGGAGCATCAGCGCCTAGATGCTGTACGAGCTCTAGCAATTCGTGTAAAGATGGGCTACAGTCCTCGATGGCATAGACACGTTTATCCGCCTGCTGGTCCACACGTCGGGCAGGGTCTACGAAGAGGACAGTAGGTCTGTAGGTATTGATTAGCTCGGGCAGTAAAGCCATCGAATCGCCCTGTATATAGTGCTGTGTGCCTCGGCTTAGTAGCCGAGGCATATTGTATCTAGTGGCAGTGTATAGCTCGGGGCTTTGCTCTACATAGACGGCGGTATCGAGGACCTGAGCCATTGCCCAAAAGTCCACGCCCATACCACCGGTAAGGTCTATCAGTCTATCCTCTGTCCGTAGGAGGCTAGCCTTGTGTAGGGCGGTCTCTTCGCTAGAGGCCTGCTCCAGATTGAGCGAGCTAGGGATATACACCTGTGCAGCAGCCCAAGCGGGCAACTTGCGCCCGAGCGTAGCCTGCATAGCTACCTGAGCAGCCACTGCTCGGCGTTCGTCCACGCTCGAGCCGATATGCCGAGAGAGTGCTATACGATCAGAGCCAAGATGAGCATACTCCCGGCTCAGCGCCATTATGCGCTCTAGGTCTAGACTACTGGGCATCGTAACTACGTATATAATGAATGATGTCTGTTAGTTCATCTGGATGAAACCAACGTATCTCTGCATCACGGCGCCACCAACTAAGCTGTTTGCGGGCATAGATACGGCTATTGCGCTGTATCTGTCTTAGGGCTTCGGGCATATCTATAGCACCATCGAAGTGGGCGAAGAGTTCCTTGTAGCCTACCGTATTGAGCGCATTGAGTGCTCTATGTGGATAGACGGCTCTAGCCTCTGCTTCTAGTCCCTCGTCCATCATAAGCTCCACGCGTCTATTGATACGCGCATAGAGTTCATCACGCTCACGTGTTAGCCCCACCTTAATAGTCTGCCAGGGTCGCTGTTGCTGTCGTCCTGTATGATAACTGCTGAAAGGTCGTCCTGTCGATAGACACATCTCGTAGCCGTGCAGCACCCGCTTGTAGTTGCAGTGATCTACACGCCGATAATATACAGGGTCCAGCAGGGCCAGCTCCTCGAGGATTGTGCTTAAGCCTTCGGTTTGATAGCGTTGCCATACAGCCTGCCGTACCTCGGGCTGTACATCCGGCATCTCATCTATACCCTGGCATAGGGCATCTATATACATCATGGAGCCCCCACTAGCAAGCGCATAGTCGCCCTCTGCATGTAATCTCTGCACGATCTCCGTGGCCTCCTCGGCAAATAAGCTAGCACTATAAGGCTCTACGACCGAACGCGTCCCCACCAAATAATGAGGCACAGCCGCCCGCTCACTGATAGTGGGGGCAGCCGTGCCAATAGGTAGCTCTCGGTAGACCTGACGCGAGTCCGCCGAGATAATAGCAGTATCTAGTTCCCGAGCTAGGTCTATGCTCAGAGCGGTCTTGCCTACTCCGGTCGGACCTAGTAAAACGACTAGACGCTTCACTTTAGTAGCCTTCGAGATCGTCTATCTGCGTATATCCGTCTTCGTCTAGATCGCTGGCGTCGAAGTCCTCACCATAGAAGTCTTCACCAAAGCCGAGGTCATTAGCACCAGTAGTGGCTGTAGCCATCGGTGCAGAGAGGTCTAGGTCGGCTATCTGACGGGGGGCCTTTCCTTCGCTTAGACACATCTCTGGCTTGGCCAATGAGCCAGGCAGTAGCTCCATCAGCTCGACGCTGAAGCTACGTTCGTTCAGGAGGTCATAGACAAACAGCAGGCGCTTACCTTTCTCCTCGACAAAGTCCTCTAGTCGGGTATCAGCCATTAGGTAGACATCGGTAGCGCTATCACTAGTACCCATGTCCATAAGTGTTATCTCCTGCTCGACCTCCCAGCCAGCTCCGCAGACATAAAACGAAGTCAGTTCGTGCGCATCGTAGCGCAGGCTCTCTAGGATGAAGTTATTCAAGTCGAGGAATGTAGCCTCTGCATCAATCTGAAGTTCTCTGCGGAAGAAGTCGTTCTCCTCGGATAGTAATAGTAGTCTGTATATCATTAGTTGGATTGTTTTCTCGTTAATCTCTAGTACAAAGATAGTACAAAATCCCGCTCCGTCCCCTGCTCCGCCTGCGTAGCACCATCAGCAGTAGCTCTGCCGAACTACACCAGCGCGTACACAGGTGTACACTAGTAGGTGTATAGTCGTGCAGTAGGGTCTGTAGCCTGGCGCGCATATAGGCTCCGATACTGGGGCTTCGTACAGCGCTCGGTATATATTCGCTCTCGGGCTATTATTCTATCAAACTAAAATCCTATCTTTGCATTATAGACTAACAATTAGAACCACAAACATGAAAGTAATCGAAAGAGCCTCTGAGTGGCTCAAGCAAGAGGGCTATGCACCACAAGTAGAGGAAGGCTTCCTCGCCGTAAAGTACCAAGGGCTTACGTATCTCATCCCCGACACTGGTGATGACGAGACCTTCCTCAAGGTAGACCTATTCTTCCCACTAACGGAGTATAAGGACCTCACAGCAGACAAGGCCCTGCAACTATGTAACAAGGTTACGCAGGACGTCAAGATCGCCAAGGCTCTACTACGTGACGACTCTGTAGTCTTCGCTGCTGAGACACTGGTCTGCGCCTCGGACAACTTCGGTGAGGTACTGCCACGCCTCTTCGATATACTTGGTGTTGCTGCTCGCTACTTCTTCGAGGAAAGCAGCAAGTAAAGCACATATCTAATAATATGTAGCCTCCCTACTCCCCAAAGGTATAGGGAGGCTTTATTCTTATCAGACACAATATGAAGAAACTTCGGCATCTCGGCTTTGTATTAGGAGTTGGGCTTGTCTTCGCTTCTTGCCAATCGGACAAGTCGACCTTCGGCTCTAGCCAAGACCCAGTAGACCTAGTCAATCCCTATATGGGCAATATCAGCCATCTGCTGATGCCCACCTTCCCTACGGTACAGCTGCCTAATAGTATGATGCGCATTACACCACATCGCGCAGACTATACCAGCGAGACCATAGCAGGACTACCGATTATACTGACTAGCCACAGAGGGACATCAGCCTTTGCCCTAAGTCCGCTCTCGGGCCATACAGACTCTATCCCTAGTGTACTGAGCTATATGTACGACCGCGAGCAGACGACTCCATATAAATACAGCGTCTACCTCCCCGAGCAGGAGATAGACGTGCAGTATGCGCCTAGTCATCAGAGTGCTATCTATCAACTGCGCTACGAGCAACAGGACAAGCCCCATGGCATTATGCTATCGACCCCTAATGGCGTACTGACAGCCCAAGGCAAGTCTATCTATGGCTACGAGCAACTCAACGACTCGGTGCGCGTCTACCTCTACCTAGAGAGCTCAGAGCAACCAGAGTCTATTGCTCTGCGTGATAGTATCTCGGGCCGACTAGTAGCACAGAGCGACAGTACATCTGGTAAGGCCGTGGCCCTCCTATACCCACAGACGACAGAGGTAGCCAAGCTACGCTATGGCGTGTCCTATATCAGCGTGGAGCAAGCCCGCCGCAACGTAGAGCGAGAGATACAGACCTACGAGCTAGATATGGTAGCCAAGGCCGGACGAGCCAAATGGGACCAAGTACTCTCCAAGATAGAGGTAGAGGGTGGCACGGAAGACGAACGACGAGTCTTCTATACCTCGCTATACCGTACCTACGAGCGTATGATTAATATATCGGAGGACGGGCAGTACTATTCAGCCGAGCTTAAGCAAACTGTCTCTGATAAGGGTATCCCCTACTATACCGACGACTGGGTTTGGGACACGTATCTGGCTACACATCCACTGCGTATACTCATAGAGCCAGAGATGCAGCAGCATATACTACAGAGTTATCTACGCCAAGCAGAGTC
>CAMBHQ010000097.1 GCA_945867245.1 uncultured Porphyromonas sp. | reverse complement strand
TATCACCACGACCTAATAGGTAAATAGTTGGGCTACTTTTGATGTCATATAGCCGACGACCGATAATGGTATCGCTCCGGTCTAGACCACGCTCCATCCACTCGGGGCGCAGGCTGTCGGGGGCGAATATGCTCCGGTCTCCCTCGCTCTGTAGGTAGACCGTCAGCACCCGCAGGCGTTTGCTAGTAGCCAAACGTTGATACACAGGAGTATTCGCTACATAGTGCTCCATCGCTTTGCAACTAGTACATTGGCTGGTGCCGAATATAAGCAGTAGTAGTTCCTCTCGCACTGGCAGCAAGCGTCGCTCGGTACTATCCGTGGCATAGACAAAGTCTGTGGCCGGATGTCCCACACGATTGCGCTGTAGTCCCACCAGTAGCTCTCGGGCTACATCTTGATGCTCTCGGGCCACTCTCGGTGATTTAATAGCCCAAACCAACACATAGCGATAGAGCTCATCATCGACAAGGGGCGACTCACTATCGTAGTAGTAACGATAGTAATAGCTGAGCACCTCGTTGAGTAGTGCATCGCCCGAGCGCTCTAGGGGGGCCAGCAGCAGGCGGACGGGACGCTTCTCTAGGTCGCTATAGAGCGAGAAGTAGTCCACGAAGCGTGCCTCTAGCTCCGCACGACGCGTAAGCCATGTACTATCTCCGAGATTTATCGTATCCCAATAGTGCTCCACTAGATACTCTAGCTGTCGCTGTGGCTCAGTGATATAGCCAGGTATGCTAGTGCTATTTGCTACCAGGTCCACGCGGTTACGACTAACGCAAGCGCTACCTAGGAGCATAAGGAAGCACAATAGGGGGAGATAAATCTTGTCGATATTCCTCTTCATATTAGTACAAAGTTAGTGATTTCTCAGGCACAGCAAAAGCTACAGACAAAGGACAATTCGATATATAGTGTTTATTTAATGCCTTGTAGCAAGCTCTGAACGCCTATATACCTAGGACAAAAAACTAAGTACCACCCACATAACAATGCTATAAGCCCTCAGAAGAGCGCGTGTCTGGCACCCGCCCCGACACGCTACTACCGAGGGGACATATACCCACGAGTGCACAAACGTTCACTCGTGGGTGTACAGTCGTACACAGGCTGATAAAAGGGAGTGCGGATACTAGCCCGAGAGCGGGCTAAGCCTCAGCCCATATCGAATAGGTAGTATAGGCCGGAAAAATCCCCTCTTCTAGGTATTGGACGCCCCCGCTAAGCCCCCTACCTTTGCAGAGAATACAGCCCCCTAGCCCTCCTGACGGCATAGCCCACTCGGACAGGCCTATAGAGGGGACTCATGTAAACCCTTAGGAACATATACCACTATGTACCCACAGCATTACCCACAGGCCGAGGCCGAGCAAGCCGATATGCTCTCGGCCGACAACACGATGCAGCGTATCGCTACACACCATATATACGAGTACGAAAAAGGTATTCGCTATCTGGTCCTCTGCACCCTCTCGCACGCAGATTGCCAGGCTATACTACCCAAGCTCCGTGGCCGTGGTATAGACTACTACTGCAAGCAAACCCCTAGTGGCAATAAGACAAACCTATTTTTCGGGCGCTCGGCCTGCATAGAGACGGTACGTCGCCTCCTAGAGAGCAAAGACCTGCACGAGCTCGGACACGAAGAGGACTTCATCATCGGAGCTATGCTCGGCTACGACCTCTGCGGACAATGCGAGCGCTACCTAGGACGACTATGCCAGAGTCAGCAACAAGCGAATACGGCCTAAACAATCTCACCCCCCCTGCCTAAATTCTTAGGCTCTAGGACGAGCCTTAGCTTCACTCTCTCTCAAACGCTAGGCAGGGGTGCTATACTGCCCTTGGGCAATACCTGCGGAGTCCCCCACTCGAGCTTTTTTCGCTCCGAGCTGGGGGCTCTGTTTTGTCTATTCTCGGAATAATTGTGTACATTTGCTGGTGAAAACATAGATTTTCATAGTTAAGGTTTTGGTTAAGTAGGTTGGAGCAAGCTGGGAAGTTTGCTCCCCTCTTTTTTATAGCCCTATATGTACGCATTCGACGGATTGTTGTATCTTTGACTTCGCCGAGCTGAGCAGACAGCAGGCCTAGATAAAGCAACTATAAATACACTTATATAATATGTCAGAACAAGAACTAGACCAGAACAATCAGGGCTTCAACATCGAAATCCCTGAGGAGCTCGCCAATGGCGTGTACAGCAACCTCGCTATCGTGATGAACTCGCAGAGCGAATTTGTCCTTGACTTCATCCGCCTACTCCCTGGCACACAGGCTGCCAAGGTGCAGAGCCGTGTGATTATGACCCCCGATAACCTCAAGCGCTTCGTACGCGTACTGCAGGGCAATATCAACGCTTACGAGCAACAGATAGCTCCTATCATCCTCCCCGAGGATATGCAGCAGGCTGGCGGTAACGACTTTGGTCAGGGTCAAGCCTAAACTCCACTCCTCGGTGGTCTAGCCCTAGACCACACAATAATCCATAGCACCCCATAGTTTGTCTTATAGCCATAACTGATGCAGACAGACTATGGGGTACTTATATTTGACGGACGAGGAGGCACTGGCGCCTCCTGCATTAGACAACTAAATTGACTCAGGGCCACTGGTCCACACTAACAATACAAATGATATGAAGAAAACAATCCTAGCAGTCGCCGCTGCCCTAATGGCTACGGCCAGCCTAACGGCACAGACCACTATCAAGCCACGTGCCGAGATTGGCCTCAACCTAGGCAACCTAGAGGCCAAGCACAGCGAGCTCGTCGACTTCGGCATCGTCGCAGGGCTACGCCTCGGAGCATCACTAGAGGTTGGGCTCAGTCAATCGGCCCTCTCCGAGGTTTACCTCGCCCCAGGGCTCTACTACAAGCAACACGGCTCTATGGCTAGCAAGCTGGGCTCCGAAAACCGCCTCAGTATGCAGAGCCTAGCCTTGCCCGTAAACCTCGGCCTACGCGCTAGCCTTGGCAACGACCTAGGGGTCTCCTTAGAGTTCGGCCCCTACTTCTCGTACATGCTCTCATCGCGCTACCTAGGCCAGAGCAAGGACGAAGACCTCAAGCGCTTCGATGCGGGTATTAACGGCTCTGTGGCCCTAGAGTATCAGCGCTACTTCCTCCGCCTCGGTGCCGAATACGGACTTACGGACCTCAACAAGCCCAAAATCGAGGATAACTATCTACGCAACCTAGGTATCTTCACTACCGTAGGCATGCGCTTCTAATAAGAATTGCAAACTTGGGCTTAGCCACTGGGACAATAAACCATAAGCCCCACAGCTTGTTACTTAATCAAGATTTATATCAGTAGCCCTAGGCCATACAGAGCCTAGGGCTAGCATAAACAACTTAATATAAGACTCAGATGAAAAAGACAGTTTTGACAGCTCTTGCTTGCCTAGCCGCTATCGCTGGCGTATCGGCACAGACCACCATCAAGCCACGTGCCGAGATTGGCCTCAACTTCGGTAACATCAGTACCTCTCCCTCTACGGATATGTACAAGATTGCCCTCGGCCTACGTGCTGGCGCTGCCGTAGAGATTGGCCTTAGCGAGAGCCCTCTCACACAGGTCTACCTAGCCCCTGGTCTAACCTACAAGAACCACGGGACCAAAATTCAAAACCCCGTAAGCTCACTAGGGAGCATCCTAGGTATCGACCTCGGTAGTCTAGGTCAGGACGTACGCCTCAGTATGCACAGCCTAGCTGTACCTGTAAACCTCGGTCTACGTGCCAACCTCGCTAACGACCTAGGCCTATCGCTAGAGTTCGGCCCCTACTTCTCCTACCTCCTCTCAGCCAAGAGTGGCGATACGACCATAACGGATGCCTACAAGCGCTTCGATGCCGGTATCAACGGCTCTGTGGCGCTCGAGTATCAGCGCTACTTCCTCCGTCTCGGTGCCGAATACGGCCTTACGAACCTAAGCAAGAGTAGCGTAGATGCCCTGAAGGAGCGTAACGTGGGCTTCTTCACCACTGTAGGTATGTCCTTCTAGGAATAACTCTCAGAGAGCACTCCGGCCATCTAGCCGGACAGCAACGCCAGTCAGCCACCTAGCCCATGAGTGCTAGGTGGCTGACTTAGCTTTTATCCGCACTAGCTATATGGCACAAATACCTTCGTATCGAGCTCAATTAAACCAGCATAGCCCTATCGGCTCTAAGTTTAGTATTAACGAGACGAATTATTTATGCACTTTCAGCCTTTATCTAGACTAGGGTTAGCCCTTTTGCTACTCCTTTGTATTCCTCTTGGGCTTTTAGCTCAGGTTAGTGTCCGTGGACGCATACTCGATGACAACAAGGCCCCACTAGCCTTCGCCAACGTACGCCTAACCAATGCTGCGGGCAAACTACAGGGCGGACAGGCCAGCGACAAGCAGGGTAACTACCGCATCAGTGGTATCCCCGCTGGCACCTATACACTAGAGGTTAGCTTCGTGGGCTACAAGAATCATCGCGAGCAAATCATCGTCGGCAAGAGCGACCTTAAGCTAAAGGATATCGCCCTCGTCGAGGACGGACAGCTCCGGGAGGTACAGGTCGTGGGTAAGGCCACCGAGGTAGTCGTCAAGGGCGACACTATCGAGTACAATGCCAGCAGCTACACGACCGCCGAGGGCGCAGAGCTACTAGAGCTCGTCAAGAAACTCCCCGGCGCTCAGGTCGATGAGAACGGCAACGTCACGGTAAACGGCAAGAGCATCACGCAGATAATGGTCGATGGCAAGCGCTTCTTCGAG
>CAMBHQ010000096.1 GCA_945867245.1 uncultured Porphyromonas sp. | reverse complement strand
TAGGCGAGATGGGCATCACCAACACCGCAGCCTCGGCAGTATGGATGTCGCTACTAGCAGGTATCCCCCTCATCGAATGCGTGGGGCGTGGTAGCGGCCTCGATGATGCTGGGGTACAGCACAAGTACGAAGTCCTAAGCCGAGCTATCGACAACTACGATGGCGATGGCTCTGTCCTCTCTGTGATGCGCTACTTCGGGGGCTACGAGATGGTCGCTACCGTCGGGGCTATGCTCCGTGCGGCCGAGCTACGTATGCCTATACTCGTCGATGGCTTCATCATGACGGCCTGCATACTGGCGGCCCAAGCGATAAATCCCCTAGTCCTCGACTACGCCATCTTCGGCCACCAGGGCGACGAAGCAGGGCACGCACGCCTACTCAGACACCTTGGGGCTAGCCCCCTCCTCAACCTCGGTCTACGCCTCGGCGAGGGCAGTGGTGCCGTATGCGCCTATCCTATTGTACAGTCTGCTGCACTGATGCTCTGCGAGATGGCATCCTTCGATACGGCAGGCGTGGTAGAGTACGTCTTCGACAAAAAGCAAGCATGATTAAACGATTCTTCACCTCGCTACTCGCAGCCCTCTCTATGTACACCCGCATACCCGCCTGGCGCCTCGCCACTCTAGAGCGCCAGGACTATGCCGAGGCCGTGCACTGGCTTCCCTTCGTAGGGCTAGTAACGGGGGGCACTATGGCGGGGGTCTTCTACCTCAGTTATCAGTTGCTAGCCTTGCCCATACTCACGGCTATCATCCTCGCTCTGGCAGCTCGTCTACTCCTAACGGGAGCCTTCCACGAGGACGGCCTAGGCGACTTCTTCGATGGCTTCGGAGGGGGCAGAGACCGAGAGGGCATCCTCCGTATCATGAAGGATAGCCACGTCGGCAGCTATGCCGTGATTGGCTATATCATCTACTATGCTCTACTCATCAGCATACTCACAGCCCTCCCCACAGACCTTATACCCTCGGCCTTTATCCTTGCCGATGTACTCGGCAAGCTCTTCGGTACTCTCCCCGTGTACTATCTGCCCTATGCCCGACGAGAGGAGGATAGTAAGATTGGCCTCAGTTATCATCGTGGGGGCCAGGTGCAGTCCCTACTACTACTGGGGCTATTCTTCGCCGCTCCCTATATCCTCGGATACTCGATTCTCCACTTCCTGATCTTACCCCTCATCCTCATCGTGGCCCTCGGCTACTATATCTACCGCCAGATAGGCGGCTATACGGGCGATACCTGCGGGGCCTGCATCCTCCTGAGCGAACTCATGGTCTTGCTCGGTATGCTCCTCTTTGGCTTCCGAGCTAGTTGCCCTATCTAAGCCTCCTTAACCCAAACTAATGACCGGACTAATAAGCATTAACCATCGCCTAGCAGGCGTAGACGAGCGCAGCGCCTTTGCTCTCAGCGAGGGCGAGGCTAGTATGCTCATCGAGGACTGGATAGCCTGCGGACTACTCACAGGCGCTGTCGTCCTATCCACCTGCAATAGAGTAGAGATTTACTACAGCGCAGAGGACGGCTGTGCCAGTGCTAGCGAACGACGACTCATAGACTCCTTCCTACGCAATCTGGAGCTTAGCCCACGCTATGCCCAGTACCTAGAATGCAAGCGAGACGAAGATGTGTACCGACACCTATTCCGCCTAGCGGCCGGACTAGAGTCTATCGTCGTGGGCGAGACCCAAATACTCGGACAGCTCAAAGAGGCCTACCGCATGGCTTCGCTCGCTGGGCACTGCCCCGGCAGTATGGCACGACTCTTCCATCGCGCCTTCGAGGTCGCCAAGCGTGTGCGTAGCGAATACCTCGTCAGCGCCACTCCGCATTCGGCAGGCTCGGCCGCTGTAGAGCAGATGCTGCGTATCCTGCCACAGCCCCGCCAAACGCTCATCGTAGGTGCCGGACTCATCGCCGATACAGTCTGCGAGCACCTCCGCCACCACGGCATCAGCAATATCGTCGTATATAACCGCACACGAGAGCGTGCCGAGCGCTTCGCCTCTCAGCACCCCGAGCTGCGCATCGCCTGCGAGGGTGAGCTCACGCGCGAGCTCCTAGATGCCGAGGCCGTGCTGGTCGCTACCTCGGCCCCCAGCCCTATCATCAAGGCCGAGGACTTTGCCCCCGAGGGACCACATCCTACCCTATTCATCGACCTAGCCGTACCCCGCAACATCGCCCCCGAGGTAGGTGATATCGAGGGCGTTACCCTCATCAGTATCGACGAGCTGACCGAGCTAGGGGCAAGCCTAGACCTCGTACAGCTAGAGCAGATAGATAGCATTATAGAGGAATACATCCTCCTGCACAAGCAGTGGGTAGAGGGTGCTCAGCTACGTGAGGCCATAGGCTCTATACAGCAGACGGCCTCCCGCCTACTCGACAAAGAGCTTAGCCTATTGCCTAGCCAACTAAGTCCCGAGGAACGAGAGCTTATCAAGCAATGGGACGAACATCTACGCACCACCTATACGACAGCCATCGTCGCTGCCCTCCGCGAAGTATCGGACGAGGGGCGGAAACGTAAGTATCCCGAGGCTCTGAAGGCCGTCTTTGACCATATCCAAAACAAACTCCATGACTAAAGTAATCATAGGCACACGTGGCTCTCGGCTAGCACTTGCCCAAGCCACCGAAGTGCAACGCAGACTCCTAGAGGCCCATCCACAGCTAGAGGTAGAGCTCAAGGTTATCAAGACACAGGGCGACAAGCGCCTAGACCTATCACTCAATGCCTCGGGCGATAAGGGACTATTCACCAAAGAGCTAGAGCATGCCCTCGACGCAGGCGAAATCGACTGCGCCGTACATAGCCTCAAAGACCTCCCCGTCGAGGTAGCCGAGGGGACCATCCTCAGTGCTATCCTGCCCCGTGAGGATACGGCCGATGTACTCCTCGGGGGCTATACCCTCGAGACCCTCCCCGAGGGGGCGACTGTCGGGACGAGTAGCCCCCGCCGTGCAGCTCAGCTACTAGAGCAACGCCCCGACCTCAACATCAAGGAGATACGTGGCAACGTAGAGACACGCATCGCCAAGATGGAGGCAGGCGAATACGATGCTATCGTGATGGCCAAGGCTGGACTGAAGCGCCTAGGGCTAGAGGCGAAGATAAGCTACGAGTTCAGCCCCTTCGAGATGGTGCCTGCACCTGGTCAGGCCGCTATAGCCGTGCAGCAGCGTGCGGATGATAAGCCATTAGCCGAGCTCCTCTCGGCACTACACTGCCCCTCGACGGCACGCTGCACCGAGATAGAACGCTATCTACTACAGCAGGCCGGCGGTGGCTGTGCCATACCCTTCGCCTGTGCCTGCACAGAGGTCTACTATCAGTCGGTTACGGAGGGCGAGAGCAGTACTCCCGAGCGAGGGGGCTACTTCATCACCGTCTACAACCTCTATGACGAGAAGGAGACCCTACGTGGCATAGCCGTATCGAGCGAAGCCACGAACGAGGAAATCGCCAAGTATCTACAAGAAGACACCGTACCCATCGACCGTGCAAAGTTTCACTAAAGTCTACCTAGTCGGCTCGGGCCCTAGTGGGGCAGAGCTACTCAGTCTGCGTGCTGCCGAGCTCCTCGGCACTGCCGATGTTATCATCTACGATGCCCTAGTCGATGCTAGTATCCATCGCCTATTCGCGCCTGAGGCCAAACTAATCTACGTCGGCAAGCGTGCCGGAGCACATTCGCTGACTCAGAGCGAAATCGATGCCCTCCTAGTCGCTGAGGCTCAGAAGCTCCCCCGAGGGCGCATCGTTCGGCTCAAAGGTGGCGACCCCTTCGTCTTCGGACGTGGTGGCGAGGAGATGATAGCCCTACGCCAGGCCGGCATCCCCTACGAAGTCGTCCCAGGCATCACTGCGGGTATCGCTGCACCCGCCTACTGTGGCGTGCCTGTTACCCACAGAGGTATCAGCAGGTCGGTAACCTTGATAACGGCCTTTAGCAAGGAGGGTGGTCTCCCCGCCCTCGACTGGAGCGCTTATAGTCGCCTAGAGGGCACACTCGTCTTCTATATGAGTATGCGTGTGGTGCCGGATATTGTGCTGGCGCTCACCTCCGCAGGTATGCCCTCAGAGACCCCCGCGGCGATTATCAGCCACGGCACACGCCCACAGCAGAGCATCACCACGCTAAGGCTCGGTGACTTCACGCCCGAAGGCTTCGATTACGCTAGCTTTACCCCAGGACTCTTCGTCGTAGGCGAGGTGCTACGCTTCGCCGAGGACTATGGCTGGTATCATCCTAGCCCTTTGGCTGGTCAGCGTGTGCTGATTACTCGCTCCGAGGGCAATACCTCCGAGCTCTCTCAGCTATTCATCGCCGAGGGGGCCGAGCCTAGGGTCCTCCCCTCCTTCGAGCTAAGGGCTGCGACACCCGACACAGCACTACTGCCCACAGCGCCCGAGGGCGCTATCCTCGCCTTCACCTCGCCCAACTCGGTGAACTTCTACCTAGACTACCTCCGGACCCAAGGTCTGGATGCTCGCTATCTAGCACGCTTCGATGCCCTTACGGCTATCGGACCCGCTACGGCCCGTGCGCTTAGCGAGCGTGGCTTCGTCCCCGACCTCATCGCCCCTGTACATACGGCCCTAGGCTTTGCCGGGGCCCTAGCCGAGACTTATCCCGAGGCGAAGCTGGTCTACCACCCCACGAGCGACAAGACCAGTGGCGAGCTAGAGGAGCGACTCCAAGCTCTAGGTATAACGACAGAGACGAAGACGCTGTATCACAACGTCCCCGTCCCTTATA
>CAMBHQ010000095.1 GCA_945867245.1 uncultured Porphyromonas sp. | reverse complement strand
CATGGGATGTCTCCCTTCCCTGATAAGCGCCCCTCGAGTATTGCCCAATGGATGAGCGCCCTACAGGAGATAGTACACAGCTATAGTGATAGCATGGAGACAGAGCCCCTAGTAGCGACTCCTAGTCAGCAAGCTCTACGCATTGCACTGAGTGACCTACAAGCTCAGTACCGCCTGCTAGCCCAACAACGTAGCAAACACAAGTACTCGTTAGCACACCTATTAGGGGTATCGTTACTCACTACGGGGATAGTGGCTGCTCTGGGCTGGATAACATTCTCCCCGACCAATAGCCCACAGAGCGCAGAGCTACTAGACTCTATAAGCAGGGGCTCGGAGAGCAAGCAACATAGCCTAGCCCAGTGGCAGGCCTTGCTAAACGAGGAGTTGCAGGCCATCGATAGCCTATATGCCTCCCCACCGGTGGACTTCGCAGAGGCCCTAGACAAGTTTGAGCGTCTGGCCCAGCTATATCGTTCCTCTTACCAAGAGTATGGCGATAAGCCCGAGCTCAGACAAATAAAGACACGAATATGGCAAAACTTAGACCTACGTATAGAATACTATCAGAGTATGATAGAGTATGACCCGAGTACTGATTATGAGCAAGAATATATACGACCGCTTCGAAAAATTAAAGGGGAATTTTAGCCTATGCCGAAACTACAGATAGCGACCTCCATAGAGTTCTTTTGCCTAGAGGATAGCGACATTATGTTCATCACCTCCGAGGGCAACTACAGCCGTATCATGCTCTCATGTGGCAAGGCGTACTTGATACGCGGTAACCTAAGCTTTATGGAGAGATGCATAGAGTCTCAGTTCCCGACGGAGGTCGCCAAGCAATTTCTCCGTCTAGGGCGCAGTCTGATTGTACGCCGAGACAATATCCTATACTTAAATACAAGCCGTGGAGAATTGCTACTACGCACAGGTAGCACTAACCCTCCCTACCGCATGAAAGATATTAAGCCGGCCCTACTGAAAAAGCTCAAACAGATACTCGAAGGAGAATGAAAGTCGTACTAGGCAGAGGACAAATCGGTCGGCTAGAGCTTAGCCATCCGAGTATTAGCCGTCGGCATTGTTTGGTCGAGCCACGGGGCGAGCACTTATTCCGCGTGCAAGACCTACAGTCGACCAATGGCACATACGAGGGGGAGCGTCGCATCACAGACGAGGTCCTCAGAGACGATACGCTCCTGATACTCGGGTCTTACCCGCTAAAGCTCCCCCTAGCGGAGGTCTATCAGATGGCCATAGCCCAGACGCCAAGCCCTCCCCCCACCTCGATGGGAGGGACAGGCGCTCTCAATAGTCCTAAGTCTACCCACTCGACCAGCTCGACACTAGAGCATTGCTATCAAGAGTACCAAACAAAGCTCCTAAAGGGCGAGCAATCCAAAGTTGTCGTCGTCGGGAGTATCCGCTATCTACCCACTATCGCTGCGGCCCTATTATCTCTGCTGATTCCTCGTGAATACATGTACATCTCGGCTATACTGATACTCTGCACCTTACTACTAAGCGTAGTGCTATCGGCATGGCTACAGCGCAGGTATATAGCACAGTTACACAGCTTACGTGAGGAATTTAGATCCCGATGGATATGCCCGACCTGCCAAAAAAGCCTAGGGCTACACAACAGCTGGCCCGTCCTGAGAGGACAGGGCAAGTGTCCGCATTGCGCTACGCCGTGGACCTAAGACTAATTACGATTATAACCCACAATTATCTAGGAATATGAAATTGTATAGTTTATCTCTAGGATTACTACTATGCTTATCGGCCTCTAGCTGCGTGAAGCAGGGCGCCTCGGAGGAGCCCTTGCTCCCACCTACAATAACGCCGCCGAAGAGTAATACGTCCAACGAGGATAAGGCCTCAGGGGCTAAGGGAGACCCAGTAATAGTCTTAGTCGGAGGGGATCTACAGCAGCGCATACCACAGCCCTTGCCAGACACCTTGCGTCTGGCAGGTTGGATGTCAAATGCTGACTACGAATACCTGCGTGATATATTCGAGCGGACTTACGGGAAAGCCCACGAGACTGTCAAAGTACTAGACTTGAGTTCCGTTGAGACCAAACGTATGCCTAACTCGGCATTAAGTGGCATCAAAGTAGAGCACCTGATACTCCCACGCATGCTCACCTCTATCTCCTCTTCAGGACTATCCGGTACAGAGCTCGGAAAGCTCACGATGCACGAAAACCTAGAGTTTCTAGAGCAGGTTGCCTTCGAACGTATGAAGCTAAGAACGCCATTGGTATTTCCCCAAGGGCTTATCAATATTGGGCAGGCCGCCTGCATGGGCGCTCAGATGCCCCAGGTCGTATTCCCCTCAAGTCTGAGGATAATCTCCGAAACAGCTTTTTCTGGCTGTTCGGCTTTGCGAGGACGACTAAGGCTACCTGAGGGACTCCAGGAAATAGGAGCGGGAGCCTTTGCTAACAGCTTTGACTTTCAGGGTGAGCCTCTCCATATTCCCTCATCTGTCTTGAGGGTAAGAGAGGGAGCTTTTAAAGACACGAAGAATGTAGGTGCCATCGTCCTACACTCGTATCCCCCCTTACACGGGGAGTCTTTCAGTAGCCTCCTTACAGATGAGGGGTCTCTAGGCATTATGTACATCAAAAGCTACAAATTCCCTAACTACTTCACCCCTGATGCTTTTTACCCTCCAGCGGGGTTAATCACCCGTAAGCCTCAGGTACTCTATGTCCCCAAGGGCTGCAAGGAGCTCTATGAATCGGCATTCAGGACTATTACTAGTGTGCCACCGTTTGAAGGGATATCGATATTCGAACGCATCGAGGAGACAGAGGAATGGCCCTCGATGGATTGATCCCCTGCGCAGCAAGTATCCCCCTCATAGCACCTAGATGCTATGAGGGGGATACTTATCTCGGGGAAGTCATAAACCTAGACTAGTAGAGGCGGCCCACACGGCCTGCCCAACGACAAGCCGAGGCTTGTCGTTGGGCTAGACTTTGGAGAATGCGGCAATATGGTAGTTGATGATTGTCTCTACGCCTAATATCATATCCTCGAGAGGCATCACGAAGTGATCAGGGAAATACTCCTGTTGCTCTAGTAGCTTGGGCAAGTGAACAAATATCGTCTGCATCTGCGGATACTCTCGCTCTAGAGCAAGGGCTCGGAAGAAAGTGCTGTTACACACGAATAGGCCTGCACTATTACTACGCTTGGCACGCAGGCCTACAGCACGTACCGCATCGCGCATCGCGGCAATATCCCCCTGAGCAAACAGAGCCATCGGCAAGCTGTCATCGATAACCTCCTTGCATGCTGTGTAGCCATCGATATCTGGGAGATTTACATCACGCATATTGATAGCAATGTGCTCGATGCGTAGCTCTCTATCAGCTCCTGCTTGTCCTAGCATCAATAGTAGCTCGGGCTGATAGCGCTCTACCAGCTCGCGTATTGTTTCGTCAGCACGCTTGTAGCTGACAGGTATAATCTCTAGGGGATATCCTAGTCGTTCGCTGAGTGCTTTCCCCAGCGTAAGGGCAGAGCCGTAAGGGCTTTTGCCGTAAAGGTCAAAGGCTGTAATAAGTATCTTCATAATCGTGTCTTAGGGGGTATCATGCCTCTCCGACGGGATGGCTGTAAGAGCTATAACCGACATACTTTGCCTTGAGCTCTGCGTCATACTCAGGTTGCTCGATGCCACATATATGCTTATTGAGCAGGTCTGCTATCAATTTGGCGACCTCTATATTCTGGCTTGTCCACGCGATGATATGCCACTCAACGCGCAGTATGCAGGTATTGATATGCCTAGACAGCTTGCGTGCAAATAGATTGGACGTAGCTGTACTATGATAGCGCTGGCGATCGCTTTCGTAACCATAGAGACGTTTAAGTTCGCTCGTCATCTCATCGTAAAGGGCCTTAAATGTATCCCAGTCTTGGATGAGGAGGTCTTTACCCTCGTATGTCTCGTCGCCTTTCTCCCCACCATAGTAGAAGTGAAACTGAGTGGGGTAACTAGGCTCCTGAGCTCCACTAGATACCAAGGGGGTCCAGCACCAAGCATCGGGTCGATCGGTCAGACGACGGAGGTCCGCCATATATTCCGGCAGATTATCGACATCAGACTCGTCAGCAAAGGCATAGAACGACTTGTAGGGTCGCTGCGAACCAGTCTCACGAGCGATATAATTGAAGCCTCCTATCTTAGCTAGATAGTATGCCCAGTGTCCGATGATAGGGTCGCTCATATTGGAGGGCGATACGATCGTGATGGGCGAGTTGCGATCTATCAGGCAGCCATAGCTTGTATTACGATAGCATAGCTCGATAGCTAGACCGTCCGTAGTATGCGAGCCTATAGGGCGTGTGCTACCTAGATTGATAATACGGAAGTCCTCTGTCTGCCTCGCTGCGATGATAATCTCATCGAGGGTCATATCTAGGCGCGCCTGTATCTCATTGAATGTGACGTATCGAGGAACAACCTGAAAGCCCGTAGGTCTATCCAGCTTGCACTCGAAGGCGTTGTAGAGTTGCTTGCTTAGCTCTTTGTGTTGTTTCTTCTGCCCATCCTCGGTCATCACCTCGCTAAAGGCTGAGCCTATAAGACCCGCTGGCACTGCGAAGATAGCGATACCAAGCACCCCTATAACGACAGCAATCATACGCCCGACTAAAGTAATGGGTGGAGTCTCGGCAAAGTGCCCTGGGTCACCGATATACTGAGCGAAAGCCCACACTACACTCTTGAGACCATTGTCATAGACCTCGGGCTGAGC
>CAMBHQ010000094.1 GCA_945867245.1 uncultured Porphyromonas sp. | reverse complement strand
ACTGCTCATCGGCATCGCTATCGAGTGGGCTCAGGGTGCCCTGATACCGCATCGTAGTGGCGACATCTATGACCTCACAGCCAATACGATAGGCGTCCTCATCGGGACTGCCCTAGTCTACCTATTTCTACTCATTAAACGCAAAGTCTAAGCATGATTATAAAGACCTACCAAGACCCACGCACAACGGCCGTGGCCGTTATCGAGGACCTTATCGCCCCTCTGCTCAGCGCTGGGGTATGCAGTATAGCCGTATCTGGTGGCAGCACGCCTAAGCTCCTATTCGAGCTGATGGCGAGTGCCGAGTACCGAGATAAGCTACACTGGGAGAACCTCCGCCTATACTGGGTGGACGAGCGCTGTGTCCCCCCTACTGACGAGCAGAGCAACTATGGCATGACCGCCAAGGCGCTCGGCTTAGACACGCTACCCCTCGCCCCCGAGCACATCTACCGCATCAAGGGCGAAAACAACCCTGCAGACGAAGCTAGCGCCTATACAGCCCTCGTAGAGCAGAACCTCGAGGCAAACGAAGCGGGCCTACCGGTCTTCGACCTCATCCTACTAGGCATTGGCGACGACGGACATACCTCGTCCATCTTCCCGCATCAAATGCACTGGCTGATGGAGCGCACGCCCTACGTAGTGGCGCAGCATCCCGGAGGACAAAACCGCATCTGCCTAACAGGACAAACGATCCTCTCGGCTAAGGTGCTAGCCTTCCATGCCGTGGGCCAAGGCAAGCGCGAGATACTCCGACAGATACAGACACACGCTCCCGAGGCGAAGGCTTATCCGTCCTCGTTCTTCAACGAACTACGAGCCGACGTGCTCCTCTACACAGACCAGACAATAGGCTAACCCCTAGCGCAGAGTCTATGATAGATTGGCAACAGATAGGACACAAAGTGCTAGAGAAGCTCCGTAGCCCTCTGCGTAGCCTCCTACACCACTCAGCGCTCAATTATCACCCCGTCCACTTTATGACGGCCGAGGAGCAGGCTAGGTACACCCCTCAGATGGTACTAGACGACCTCATCGCAGGCAATGAGCGCTTCAGCCGTGGCGAATATACCGTGCGAGACCATTCGGCAGCAATATGCTCTAGCTACAGCTCTCAGTACCCCAAGGCCTTCGTCCTGAGCTGCATCGACAGCCGTGTACCAGTCGAGGATATCTTCGACCAAGGTATCGGGGATATCTTCGTAGGGCGTGTAGCGGGCAACTATGCCACGGACGATATGGTCGCCAGTATGGAGTATGCCTGTGCCGTAGCAGGTGCCAAGCTCATCCTCGTCCTCGGACACGAAAACTGCGGGGCTATCAAAGGGGCTATCCAGGGCGTAGAGCTCGGCCTCCTGACGGGGCTACTAGACAAGATTAAGCCCGCTATCTGCAACTGCGAGCACGATGGCACAGAGCACCGCCCCGACAACTACGACTATACACACAACGTGGCCGTGTGGAACATCCGCCACAGCCTACAACAGATCCGACGCTCCAGCCCCATCCTCAGTCAGCTAGAGGCCGAGGGGCGACTGATGATACGTGGCGCATTCTATGCTGTGTCCACTGGTGTGATCGAGTTTTTCGACTAAACGGAGCAGATTAGAAGCTACTTAATACTCAAACAATGACTCTCTCAGAACTCAAAATTGGAGACAAAGCCGTAATCATCCACGTACATGGTACGGGACAATTCCGCAAGCGCATACTAGAGATGGGCTTCGTCAGCGGTAAGGAGGTTACCGTGATACAAGGCGCCCCGATGGACGACCCTATACACTACCGCATCCTAGGCTACGACGTATCTCTACGTCGTGCCGATGCCAAGCAGATAGAGGTGCGCCCCTTAGCCGCCGAGGAGACCATACAACAGCCCGACGAAGCCACACCCGACAGCCCCCGCCCTAGCGAGGAGGCACTCAGACCGATCGACAGTCGTGAGCAGAGCAAGCATCCACAGAAGCGACTGCGCATTGCTCTGGTAGGGAACCCCAACTGCGGCAAGACCTCGCTCTTTAATCAGGCGAGCGGTGCCCACGAACACGTCGGCAACTATAGCGGCGTTACCGTAGAGCGTAAGACGGGCTACATCAACTTCGGCGACTACCGCATCGAGCTCATAGACCTGCCCGGCTCTTACTCCCTTAGCCCCTATAGCCCCGAGGAAGTGTACATCCGCAACTACCTCACAGGGGCAGAGCGTCCGGACCTCGTACTCAACGTCCTCGACAGCACCAACCTCGAGCGTAACCTCTACCTCACGATACAGATCAAGGAGCTAGGGCTGCCCGTCGTGGCTGCTCTGAATATGTTCGACGAGTTTACCGAGCGCAAAGAATATCTCGACTACCCACGTCTCTCTCGCCTCCTAGGCGTGCCGATGATTCCCACGGTATGCCGTACCGGCCTGGGGCTACAGGCACTCTTCAGCGAATTGGTAGAGGTCTGGGAGGGTATCCAGCGCGGGGACGAGGCACTACTCCATCCCGAGACAGGCAAGATACGCCCACTGACTGTCTACTATGGGCACTCGATAGAGGACTCTATCGCCACACTAGTGGAGAAGATACAGCAGCACCTCGGCCTCACCTCCCCCGTAGAGGCGAGGCATATAGCCATCAAGCTCATGGAGGGCGACAGCGATATTGCCCACCAGCTGATGGACCGCTATAGCAAGGGGGCCTTCATCATCTCGGCACGCGACTACGAGCTCAAGCGTCTCTCGGAGGAGCTCGACAACGCAGACACCGAGGAGCTGATGACCGATGCCCGCTATGGCTATATCGCTGGGGCGCTCAGAGAGACCTACAAGCCCCGACGCCATCGTCTCTCTAGCTTCACCGACCGTATAGACCACTGGGCTACACACCGCTACCTAGGCTTCCCCCTCTTCTTGCTGCTTATGTACCTCATGTTCGAGGCTACCTTCACGCTCGGAGCCTACCCTATGGATTGGATAGATGCCGGCGTAGGGGCCTTCGGTGCATGGGTCAGCGAGCTGATGAGCGATGGCCCGCTCAAAGACCTTATCGTCGATGGTATCATCGCAGGGGTCGGGGGCGTAGTCGTCTTCCTGCCCAACATCCTTATCCTCTACTTTTTCATCTCCATCTTCGAGGATACGGGCTATATGGCGCGCGCAGCCTTTATCATGGACAAGCTGATGCATCGCATGGGCTTACACGGCAAGAGCTTCATACCGCTCATCATGGGCTTCGGCTGTAATGTGCCAGCTGTCATGGCTACACGCACGATAGAGAGCCGCAAGAGCCGCATCATCACGATGCTCGTCTTACCCTTCATGAGTTGCTCGGCACGTCTACCAGTGTACCTACTACTGGCGGGCGCTCTGTTTGCCGAGCAGGCGGGCTTGGTCCTCTTCGCACTCTATATCATCGGCGTAGGTATAGCCATCGTTAGTGCCCGTGTGCTACGGGCCACGCACTTCAAGGGCGAGGATATCCCCTTCGTAATGGAGCTACCGCCCTACCGCATGCCGACGGCCAAGGCCATCCTCCGCCACATGTGGACCCGAGCAGAGCAGTACCTGCACAAGATGGGTACGGTGATCCTACTAGCCTCTGTCCTTATCTGGGGGCTGGGCTACTTCCCACGCCACGATGAGGCCGAGGCACGTATCGAGGAGCAGATAACACGCATAGAGGCTAATACGCAGCTCAGCGACGAAGTCAAGAGCGACTCTATAGCTACGCTAGAGCATGCATATAGCCAATATCATCAGGAGAACAGCTGGCTCGGACGTATGGGCAAGGCTATAGAGCCCGCCATCGCTCCGCTAGGCTTCGACTGGAAGATGGGGATCAGCCTACTCTCGGGTCTAGGGGCCAAGGAGATTGTAGTCAGCACCCTCGGCGTTATCTATATGGGTGATGCCGATGACAGCGATGAGGCTACACAGCGTCTGAGCCATCGTATTGCCTCCGAGCGCCGTCCCGATAGTAGTCCTAGCTTTACGCCCTTGGTGGCCTTCGGTTTCATGCTCTTCGTCCTGATTTACTTCCCCTGCGTGGCCACTGTCGTCGCTATTGGGCGCGAGTCTGGCTCGTGGCGCTGGGGGGCCTTCAGTATTATATACTCGTGCAGCTTGGCATGGCTTATCGCCTTCCTCGTGTACCAAATAGGCAGTAACTTATGAATTGGCAGTATATCATCGTTGCCCTTATAGGCCTCGTATGCCTCGCCTCGGTAGCCCTACGTATCTACCGACTCTTCGTACCACGAGAGTCGAGCAGTAGCTGTGGCGGGTGCCAGGCCTGTGGGGGCAAGAAATAAGCTCAATACACCTATGATACTAAAGAAGATTGTTATCTCGGGGCTCGGAGGCGTAGGCGGCTACTATGGCGCTATGCTCAACGAATATGCCCGTAGCGAAGGTCAAGGACGCGAGGTCCACTTCATCGCCCGAGGCCAGCACCTAGCCCGCATTGCCGAGCGGGGCCTACATCTGACGACGCCCACACGCGAGCTCTACACACAGCCTAGCTCGGTCAGCGATCAGCCCGCCACAGTGGGCATTGCCGACCTCGTCGTCGTAGCGACCAAAAGCTACGACCTAGCGAGCAACATCGCACAGCTAAGGCCGCTCATAGGACCGCAGACGATCATCCTACCCCTTCTCAACGGGGCAAACATCAGCGAGCAGATACGTGCACTACTACCCGAAGGAGAGGTCTGGCATGGCTGCACCTATATCTCGGGACGACGCCCCGCCCCTGGCGAGGTATTGCTAGAGTCGGATAGGGAGAGCCTTTACTTCGGAGCTGGGACAGAGCTCCCCACACCTGCCGAGGAGGAGCTTCTCGCCCTCATGACGGCCTCAGGGATTAATGCGCACAACCCACGAGAG
>CAMBHQ010000093.1 GCA_945867245.1 uncultured Porphyromonas sp. | reverse complement strand
CGGTGGTTATCCGTGTCCTCAATGCTGGTTATGCAGAGGGTATGATGCTTGCGATACTTTTCGGTAACACTATGGCTCCCGTGATTGACTACTTTGTGGTAGACCGCAATACACAGCGTCGTCTAGCACGTGCAAAAACAACGAATGCTAAGGCTTAATACTATTAAGACGATGAATACAGAAAAGAATTCGTACACCATTATATACTCTATTGTGATGGTAGTGCTAGCAGCGGTGCTACTAGCGGCAGCTGCTATGGGGCTGAGACCTGCGCAGGAAGAGAACCAAAAGATAGATAAGATGGAGCAGATACTACGCTCCATCGGTCAGTCTCCTGCCAAGTCGGAAGTTATAGCTACCTATACCAAGTATATCAAAAAGGAACTCCTCCTGGATGGTGAGGGCAATGTCCTCGGTACTTATGAAGGTGCAGACCTTACGAATAGTGAGGCATTCAACAATAATACCGAGCTGGAGATGAAAAAGCTCAATAAGGGCGAGGTAACGAACAAGGACGTAAAGCTTAACGCTTTCGTTGCTGAGGTAGATGGCAAGACTGTCTATATCCTCCCCCTCAATGGTGCAGGTCTATGGAACAAGATTTGGGGCTACCTCGCAGTAGATGCTGCTGACCACTCGACGATTGTCGGTGCAGACTTTGGCAATGCTGGTGAAACGCCAGGTCTCGGAGCCGAGATTTCTACCCCAATCTTCGCTAATCAATTTAAGGGTAAGCAACTCTTTAAGGAAGGAGTCTTCAAGAGTGTCGCTGTCGTAAAGCCTGGTAAAACTATCGAAGGACAAGATGTTGTCGATGGTATCTCTGGGGGTACACTTACGAGTGATGGCGTTCATGCTATGCTTGAGACAAGCCTTAAGCCTTACCAAAAGTTCCTCGAAACCTATCAAGTGCAATAGTTATGTCTCTCTGGAATAATAAGAATAAAGAAATCTTGCTCGGCCCTTTGAGCAAGAATAACCCCGTGGTTGTGCAGATGCTCGGTATCTGCTCAGCTCTAGCGGTAACCTCCAAGCTTGCCCCTGCGATTGTGATGGCCTTGTCTGTAACGGTCGTAGTAGCGTTTGCCAACGTAATCATATCTCTGATTCGTAAGACGATCCCTGGGCGTATCCGTATCATCGTACAGTTGGTGGTGGCTGCGACACTCGTAACACTCGTAAACGAATTCCTCAAGGTATATGCCTATGACGTTAGTAAGCAGCTCTCGGTGTTTATCGGTCTGATTATTACTAACTGTATCCTCATGGGGCGTCTAGAAGCTTTTGCACTAGGCAACAAGCCATGGGAGAGCTTCCTTGATGGTATCGGCAATGGTCTTGGTTACGGCCTTATCTTGGTAATCGTGGCTTTCTTCCGTGAGTTACTAGGCTCGGGGACCTTGCTAGGCTATCAGGTGATTCCTAAGGCATTATATGCTACGGATGGTATCCACGGATATGTTAATAATGGTCTGATGATATTGCCTCCTATGGCTCTTATTGCCGTGGCTGTTATTATCTGGGTGCATCGTTCGTACAACAAGGACCTTCAAGAGAATTAGGAGTAGGTATTCGTAGATAAACATTCAAAAGATGGAAACATTATCTTTGCTTTTTAGGTCGATCTTTATCGACAATATGATCTTCGCCTACTACCTAGGTATGTGCTCGTTCTTGGCTGTGTCAAAGAACGTGAAAACATCTCTCGGTCTAGGGGCTGCAGTAACGTTTATCCTAGTATGTACTCTGCCGATCAACTACGCGTTAGAGACTTATGTGTTCAAGGCTGGTGCTTTGTCGTGGCTCAATCCTGAGTATGCGGGATATGACTTTAGTTTCTTGGCTTTCATCATCTTCATTGCGGTAGTGGCAGCCTTTACTCAGCTTGTGGAGATGGCCGTGGAGCGCTTTAGCCCTTCGCTATACGCCTCACTCGGGATATTCTTGCCACTGATAGCTGTGAACTGTGCTATCCTCGGGGGCTCGCTCTTTATGCAGAGCTATCGTAGCTATGGCTGCTATCCGTGAGAAACTACAGTACTCAGATATCCCCAAGCCTTTGCGTGGTCTAGGTATTACCTTCATCGTTACGGCGCTGATGGGTCTTGCCTTCCTTAGCTTCTCGGGTGTAAAGATGTAAATCGGTAAATGATTAAGCAATGACAGAAGTAATTATCATAAGCGTAGTCGTCTTCCTTGGGTTGATGCTACTCCTCGTCTTTTTGCTCCTATGGGCAAAGGCAAAGCTCGTACCTAGCGGTAATGTGAAGCTCAATGTGAATGACGAGCTTAATGCTGATGTGGCTATCGGTGGGACCCTACTAGGTACACTGCAGTCGCAGAATATCTACCTATCATCGGCATGTGGTGGTAGCGGTAGCTGTGGTCAGTGCCGTTGTCGTGTCGTAGAGGGTGGAGGCGAGATTCTCCCTACGGAGCAAGGCTTCTTTAGCCGTCGCGAGCAGAAGGAGCATTGGCGCCTAGCCTGCCAAACGAAGGTAAAGGAGGATATGAAAGTTATCGTACCTGAGGAAGTATTTGGCGTGAAGGAATGGGAGTGCGAAGTGATCTCAAACCGCAACGTATCTACATTCATCAAGGAGTTTGTAGTGAAGCTACCAGAGGGTGAAGTGATGAACTTCAAGAGCGGTAGCTATGCGCAGATAACGATTCCTAAGTACGACCTCAAGTACAGTGATTACGACATTGAGGAGAAGTTCCGTGAGGATTGGGATAAGTTCAAGATGTGGGATCTAACGTGTAAGAATGACGTTGAGACCGTGCGCGCTTATTCGATGGCTAACTACCCTGCAGAGGGCAACATTATTACCCTCAACGTTCGTATCGCTACGCCTCCTATGGACCGTGCTACTGGTACTTGGATGAACGTTAGCCCTGGTATCTCGTCATCGTATATCTTCAGCCTAAAGCCAGGTGACAAGGTGCGTATGAGTGGTCCTTATGGGGACTTCCATATACAGGAGACCGACAACGAGATGCTTTACATCGGTGGTGGTGCCGGTATGGCTCCGCTACGTGCGCAGATCCTTCACCTATTTAACACGGTGAAGACCGGTCGCAAGGTAAGCTATTGGTACGGTGCTCGTAGCAAGAAGGAAATCTTCTACGAAGAGGACTTCCGCGAGATTGAGCGCAACTTCCCTAACTTTAGCTTCCACATTGCGCTCAGCGATCCTCAGCCCGAGGACAACTGGGATGGCTATGTAGGCTTCATCCATCAGGTAATCCTCGATAACTATCTCTCTAAGCATGATGCTCCAGAGGATATCGAGTACTATATGTGTGGTCCTGGTCCTATGGCCAACGCTGTCAAGGGGATGCTCGAAGAGCTAGGTGTAGAGCGTAGCTCTCTATACTTCGACGACTTCGGAGGCTAGTTATAACCCAAGAGTTGAAAAGAATCCGCCCCTCTCTGCAGTCGCAGGGAGGGGCGGATTGTCTTTTGTGGGGAGAATCTAAAGGGCTTGTAGCGAGGCTACTTCTCTGCCCATATCTACTACAGGGATGAGGTAGGCTCTTTGGTAGTTGGGGCTAATAACGGCTAGATACATTGCGCACACTTCGATGCCATAGCGCCTTCTCAGGATGTGGGCGTATAGATTTTGTTGCAGGCAATAGCGGTTGTAGGAGGTGTCATGGATATGCGAGAGAGGGCCAAAGCCTTTTTTGTTCCATGGATCTTTTGTCTGCGCTACTAGGCCGAGGGAGGTTTCCTTGCCAATCTTTTCGCTACGCTTCCAGTCTACCATCACATAGCTGCCATCGCTACGTCTCATTAGGCAGTCGATAGTCCCAGCTATGCCGAGTTCTTCGTCGAAGATGCGCCATTCTTTGCGATAGGGGCTACCCTCTCTCAGGAGCTCTTCTTCTTGGCAGAGGCTTAGGAAGTAACTGAGCTCTCTATCGATGCTCATCTGTTCGCAGATAGTCTTATGACTAAAGGTAAAGTCGCTCTCTAGCGCTAGGCCTAGGAAGTGTCTTTCTATTTGTTCGTGCATGAAGGTACCGGCATCTCTCGAGCGAGCGCCTTTCTCCTCCCACTCGGCTAGTATGTCTGCTTGGCTACGACCTGTTTTGCGTGCGATATGGGCAGACCAATAGTTGCTATCGAAGTCCTCAAAGAACGAAGATACCACCTGACTTACAGATCTTAGAGGCTGAGAGCCATAGTAGTAGGTATGCTCTATGGGCTCGAAAGCTAAGAACTTGTCACGTTCGTGCTGATTGCGCTGGTTGTAGTCTTTGTGTCTCATTGTTTGTTTCCCAAAGAGAAGCTCCGAAAGCCTTGGTATAGGACTTTCGGAGCTTCGGTTGAGGTTCCAGGCGGATTCGAACCGCCGTAAACGGTTTTGCAGACCGGTGCCTAGCCACTCGGCCATGGAACCTTAATTGCTTAATTGCAGTGCAAAGGTATACATTCTTTTCTTAATATGCAAGTACTATATCCTATATGTCTTTCCCCAATCGAGCTTGATAGATAAGAGGAACATAACCTAAGAAGCCGAAGTAGAGTTGTCTAAGTCTTTGATGGAGTCTGATTTCGACATGCGAAAATAATCTAGATGCTTGTGAATGATGCTTTATGCACGAGTGTACAATTGTACACGTGCTAGTGTACAGCTGGGAAGAGGAGGGGAGAAAACGATGAAGCTATTAGGCCCTATAGGCGCTAGGCCTATCTAGAGTCTGAGGTCTACGCCAGTCGTCTGAGAATGCTTATCTTTGGGGCACTTTATCCCAGAGCTCAGCCACTCAAGTCGCTAGGGCTATGGGTGAAGATATAGAACGAAATTAAAGATTAAGTAAGGATTGCTATAGCAATGCCCATGAATTACTAAGAGGGCATAGGATCCAAG